>JBJEYG010000063.1:0-2309 GCA_051886555.1 Gemmiger sp. | reverse complement strand
CGATCTAGTACCTGACAAAAAGCCGCTTGGCTTTCAGCACGGGTTGGGATACAATACAGGTAATACAAACGGAGGATCGCTTATGAAGATCATCATTTCGCCGGCAAAAAAGATGAGCGCCGACCCCGACAGCCTGCCCTGGCGGGAACTGCCGGAATTTTTGCCGCGCACGGAACAGCTGCTTGCCCGGTTGCGGACGATGGAGTATGACGAGCTGAAAAAGCTGTGGAAATGCAGCGACCAGATCGCGCGGCAAAATGTGCAACGTTTGCAAACCATGGAACTGCGCCGCGGGCTGACCCCGGCGTTATTCGCTTACGACGGAATCCAGTACCGGTATATGGCGCCCGATGTGTTTACCGACCGGGAATTGGACTATGTGCAGGAGCACCTGCGTATTTTGTCCGGGTTTTATGGGGTCCTGCGGCCCTTTGACGGTGTGACGCCCTACCGGCTGGAAATGCAGGCAAAGCTTTCGGTGAATGGGGAAAAGGATCTGTATGGATTTTGGAGCGACAGCGTCGCGCAGACGCTTTGGGCACAGACGGACTGCGTGATCGACCTGGCCTCCCGGGAATACAGCCATTGTGTGCCCCGCAGGGCGGGCAAGCGATGGATCACCTGTGTTTTCGGGGAGAAGAAGGATGGCCGCATTGTGGAAAAAGGGACGCAGTGCAAGATGGCCCGCGGTGCAATGGTTCGCTATCTGGCCGAACGGCAGGCACAGCAGCCGGAACCGCTTAAAGACTTCCGGGAACTGGGTTACCGTTACGACGCGGCACGTTCGGCAGCGGATCGGTATGTGTTTGTAAAACAAAAGGCCGGCCGAAAGGAGTGAGCCAAATGTTTGTTGTGTGTTATGGCGATTCCAACACCTACGGTTACGATCCCCGGTCATACCTGGGAGGGCGGTACCCGGCGTCGGAACGATGGACGGATTTGCTGGCGGCGCAAACCGGCTGGAAGGTGGAAAACCGGGGCGAAAACGGCAGAACGATCCCGCTGAGGCCGGTCACATTGCCGCAAAATTCCGACTTGTTGATTGTGATGCTGGGAACCAATGACCTGCTTCGGGGCGCGGATGCAGCCGCTGTGGCACGCAGGATGGAAACTTTTCTTGCGGCGGAGATGCAGCAAACAATGTTGCTTGTCGCTCCGCCTCCTCTTCAGCGCGGCGCATGGGTGGCAGAGGAAAACCTGATTGCCGAGTCGCGCCGGTTGGCGGAGTTTTACCGGCAGATTGCGCAGCGGCGGAAGCTTTCCTTTGCCGATGCCGGTCAATGGGGTGTGGCTCTGTCGTTCGACGGAGTGCATTTTACCGGGCAAGGCCATCAGACATTTGCAAAAGGACTTCTCGCTGTGCTCGGGCAGCAATCATCCAAATAAAAGCGGCCGCCTGCACTGGGCAGGCGGCCGGCGTTCAGGGTTAATAGTTTTCGCTGCGAACCTGGAAATAGCTCTGGCTGTAATTGCAAACCGGGCACACTTCAGGCGCTTCGGGGCCAACGACCAAATGTCCGCAGACGCGGCACTCCCACATGGTCTGACCGCTTTTTTTGAAAACCTGTTTCATCTCCACATTTTGAAGCAGCTTGCGGTAGCGTTCCTCATGGGATTTCTCCACTGCAGCCACCAGACGGAACTTTTCCGCCAATTCGGGGAATCCTTCCTCGTCGGCATCCTTCGCCATGCGGTCATACATATCAGTCCATTCGTAATTTTCGCCCTCCGCGGCAGACAGCAGGTTGGCGGCGGTGCCACCAATGCCGCCCAGTGCTTCAAACCACATGCGGGCATGCTCCTGTTCATTGCGCGCGGTCAGCAGAAACAACTCCGCCAACTGCTCGTACCCTTCGCGCTGAGCTACAGTTGCAAAAAAGGTGTACTTGTTGCGGGCCTGGCTCTCGCCGGAAAACGCTTCCTTCAGATTTTGTTCGCTCTTGGTGCCGGCATACTTGTTGACCGGCAGCGAACCGGTTTCCTCAACCCGCCGGAAAGCGGACGCCGGCTGCTTGCAGACCGGGCATTTGAAATCCTGAGGCAGTGCGCCTTCGTGCACATAGCCGCACACGCTGCATTTCCATTTTTCCATTGTTATTCCTCCGATACGAAAAGAAGATTGAAACAAAAAATAGTGTGTGGCGAAAAGCTGGATTTACGCTTTTCGCCACACACTATATTTTTAGAATACCATTGACCTGCCCAAAAGTCAAAGTGTAGCAGGAAAATAAATACAGGAAAATTCCGAGAAATATGCTTGACATCCAAAGAGTTTCATGGTATAGTATTTAAGCACTCAAGAGAGCGCA
>JBJEYG010000062.1:0-10322 GCA_051886555.1 Gemmiger sp. | reverse complement strand
GCGGCCGCCTGAACGTGGTGCTTGCATCGGACTATTATGAATCTGCTGTGAAGGAGAACCTGATTATGGCTAGTAAATACGACGGCCTGGCCCGCATTATTCTTCAAAATGTGGGCGGCAAATCCAACATTGTTTCGCTGACGCACTGCGTTACCCGTCTGCGCTTCAAACTCAAGGACGAGAGCAAAGCCCAGACCGATGTGCTGAAGGAGACGGACGGCATTGTTACCGTGATCCAGTCGGGCGGACAGTACATGGTGGTCATCGGCAACCATGTGGCGGATGTGTACGACGCGGTGTGCGCTGTGGGTCACATCACCCCCGGCGGCGCCGTGAACGAGGACGGCACTGCCGTGGAAGGCGGGGACGCGCCCAAAGAGAAGACGAACCTGTTCAATGCGTTCGTCAACATCATCACCGGCGTGTTCACCCCCTGCCTGGGCGTTCTGTGCGCCTGCGGCATTCTGAAAGGTGTGCTGTCCCTGCTGACCTATGTGGGCTGGATGGATGCTGCCGGCGGTACCTATACGCTGCTGTACGCGCTGTCCGACAGTTTGTTCTACTTCTTCCCCGTGCTGCTGGGCTACACCGCTGCCAAAAAGTTCGGCCTGCCGGAGATGGAAGGCATGGTCATCGGCGCCACGATGGTCTATCCCAGCCTGCTGGGTTCCGCGCTGGGCGCCAACTTCCCCGAAGGCATGCGCATTTTCTGGAATGCCATTCCCGTTTCCATGCCCCCGTCCGGCGACTATACCTCCAGCGTCATCCCCATCATCTGTGCCGTCGCCTTCGCTGCCTGGTTTGAGAAAAAGTTCAAGAGCCATATTCCCGATACCATCAAAATGTTTGCGGTTCCTCTCATCACCTGCACCGTCACCATCATTCTGACCTTCCTGGTGGTCGGCCCCATCACCTCCGCGGCCGCAAACCTGATCGGCGTATTCTTCAACTGGCTGGCGTCCATCAGCGGTATCCTCATCGGCATCGTGGTCGGCGCGCTGTGGCAGGTTCTGGTTATGTTCGGCCTGCACTGGGCGGCGGTTCCCCTTATGCTCAACAACATTGCGACCCAGGGCTTTGACGCCGCTTTCGTCGGCATGTTCGGCTGCTCCTTCGCCCAGGTGGGCGCTGTCGCCGCCATCTGGCTCAAGACCAAGAACGCCAAGACCAAGAGCCTGTGCGCTCCGGCGCTGATCTCCGGCATTGCCGGCGTCACCGAGCCTGCCATCTACGGTATCACCCTGCCCAAGAAGAAGCCCTTCATCATGACCTGCGTCGCGGGCGCCATCACCGGCCCCATGATGGGCGTGTTCTGCAAGATGTACCAGATGGCCGGCATGGGCGTCTTCGGCTACACCGCTTACATCGACGTTGCCAACAACAACATCAGCGGGTTCATTGCCTCCATCGTGATCTCGCTCATCGCCGTGGTCATCGCCTTCATCCTCACCTATCTCACCTATTCGGACGAACCCGCCAAGGTTACGGCAAAACAATAACTTTGCCGCAGCCTGTGGCAGAGTGCGTGTGAAACATGCTATACTGCACTCAGAACCGGTTGTCCGGTCCGCCCGGAGCCGGATGTTCCGGGCGGACCTTCCGTATTGTTCAAGTATCAAAAGGAGGAAAAGTCAATATGTCCAGCCCTTTCCGCAGTGATTTCCTTTGGGGCGGCGCCTGCGCCGCCAATCAGTTCGAGGGCGCCTGGGATGTGGACGGCAAAGGCCCGTCCGTTCCCGATCTGTGCACCAACGGCAGCCATACCAGCCCGAAATGGGTCACCACCCACATCCACCCCGACCGCCTGTACCCCAGCCATGAGGCCATCGACTTCTACCACCACTACGAGGAGGACATCGCCCTGTTCGCCGAGATGGGCTTCAAGGTGTTCCGCACCTCCATCAACTGGACCCGCATCTTCCCCACCGGCATGGAGGCCGAGCCCAACAAAAAGGGTCTTGAATTCTATGACCGTGTGTTTGACTGCTGCAAACAGCACGGCATCGAACCGCTGGTGACGCTGTCCCACTATGAGCTGCCCTACGCGCTGGTGGAAAAGTACAATGGCTGGGAGAGCCGCGAAGTGATCGCGCTGTACGAGAAATACTGCCATGTGGTGTTTGAACGCTACAAGGACAAGGTGAAATACTGGCTGACCTTCAACGAGATCAATGCCGGCGCCATGCCCTTCGGCGCGGTGCTGTCCACCGGTACCTGCCAGGGTTACGACGGGCCTGTTTTCGACCTGCCTGACAACGAGCAGGCCCGCCTGCAGGCGCTGCACCATCAGTTTGTGGCGTCCGCACGCGTGGTCAAGTACGCCCATGAGAATTATCCCCAGTTCAAAATGGGCAACATGATCGCCTTCTCCGCTTCCTATCCGCTGACCAGCGACCCCGACGACGTGCTGGCCAACCAGGAAAAGATGAACATGAGCAACTGGTACTGCGGCGATGTGCAGGTGCGCGGCGAGTATCCCTACTTCGCCAGCCGCTACCGCATTCCCCTGATGGTGGTGGAGAACGGCCTCGGTGCCCGCGATGTGAAAGGCGAGGACGGCGTGGTGCATGACAGCTACCGCATTGATTACCTTCGCGCCCACATCCAGCAAATGGCTGAGGCGGTCAAAGACGGCGTGGACCTGATGGGCTATACCCCCTGGGGCTGCATCGACCTGGTTTCCGCCTCCACCGGTGAGATGGCCAAGCGCTACGGCTTTATTTACGTCAACAAGTTCGATGACGGCACGGGCGACCTCTCCCGTGAGCGCAAGGACTCCTTCTACTGGTACAAAAAGGTCATTGCCAGCAACGGTGAAGATCTTGACTGAGATTTAAACCGTCCCGCAAAGCGGAGAATTCCCCGGAATATCTGACAAAATCCCCTGTTTTGCACAACCCGTGCGGCCCGAATTGGTGAAATTTTGTGCTTGTACCCGACAAAATTGCCAATTGGGCCGCCTTTTTCGTTGACGAGCGGAAAAGAAAATGGTATGATAACAAACGAGGATAAGAATTTGCCGGTTCAGGCAAAGATTTATGAAAGTAGGAGGCAACCCATGAAACAGTTCACTTACACGATCAAGGAGCCTGTTGGCATCCACGCGCGTCCCGCCGGACTGCTGGTAAAGGAAGTCAAGAAGTATCAGAGCGCCGTTACCATCGAGAAGGACGGCAAGGGTGTCAATGCGCTCAAGCTGATGGCCCTGATGGGAATGGGCATCAAGTGCGGCGATACCGTCGACGTCAAGGTCGAGGGCCCCGATGAGGAAGCCGCCGCTGCCGCGCTGGAAGCGTTCTTCCAGGCCAACCTGTAACGCCGCCTGCCCTGTTCCGGGCGGGACTTTATGCGGCCGCCTTTTTTGGCGGCCGTTTTCGTATCATGCGAAGGAGAATACTATGATTACCATTCAAGGAAAAGGCGTTTCCTCCGGCGTGGGCATCGGTCCGCTGTACTTCTATCAGCGGGCAAAAACCACCATCACACGCAAAACGGTGGAGGATACCGACGCCGAATGGGCGCGATTCAAGGGCGCGCAGACCAAGGCGATCGAGCAGCTGGGCGAGTTGGCGGAGAAGGCCCGCGCGGATGCCGGCGACGAGGCTGCCATGCTGTTTGAAACACACCAGATGATGGCCGAGGATCTGGATTATGAGGAAGCCATCGAGGCCAAGGTGAAGGAAGAAGCGCTGAACGCCGAGGCTGCCGTTACCGACGTGGCCGCTCAGTTTGCCGAGATGTTCGCCATGATGGACGACGCGTATATGCAGGCCCGTGCAGCCGACGTAAAGGATGTTTCCAGCCGTATCATCGGCATTCTGACCGGCGTGGTACAGGGCGGTATCGACAGTGAGGTGCCTGTTCTGCTGGCGGCCGATGATCTTGCCCCGTCCGAGACGGTTCAGCTGGACAAGACCAAGATCCTGGGCTTTATCACGGCGGGCGGTTCCGGCAGCAGCCATACCGCGATTTTGGCCCGCACCATGGGCATTCCTGCCATTGTGGGCGTTGGCAATGCCCTCAAACCGGAGTATGAAGGCCGTATTACCGTTGTGGACGGCGCCACCGGCGACGTGGTCATCGATCCCGACGATATGACCCGGGACCGTCTGATGAAAAAGCGGGAGGAACAGCTGCGCCTGCAGCGGCTGCTGGAAACGCTCAAGGGCCAGCCCAATCTGACCAAGGACGGCAAGTCCATTCGCATCTACTGCAACATCGGCAGCCCCGAGGACGTGCATGCCGTGCAGGTAAATGACGGCGGCGGCATCGGCCTGTTCCGTTCGGAGTTCCTGTACCTGAACTGTGAGGATTACCCCACCGAGGACCAGCAGTTTGAAGCGTACCGCAAGGTGCTGTCCGACATGGAGGGCAAGGAAGTCATCATTCGCACCTGCGATGTGGGCGCGGACAAGCAGATCGGTTACTTTGACCTGCCCCAGGAGGAGAACCCTGCCATGGGCCTGCGTGCGCTGCGCATCAGCCTGACCCGGCCGGAATTCTTCCGCACACAGCTGCGCGCGCTGTACCGCGCATCCGCTTACGGTAAGCTGGGCATCATGTTCCCCATGGTCACCAGCGTGTGGGAAGTGCGTGAGGCGAAAAGAATGTGCGAGGAAGTCAAGCGCGACCTGAAGAAGGAGGGCATTCCTTACAGCGAGGATGTGCAGCTGGGTATCATGATCGAAACGCCCGCCGCCGCGATCATGTCCGACCGTCTTGCCAAAGAAGTGGACTTCTTCAGCTGCGGTACCAACGACCTGACCCAGTACACGCTGGCCTGCGACCGCCAGAACAATGACCTGGGCCGTTTCTATGATCCGCATCATCCCGCCGTGCTGCGTCTGCTGAAAATGGTCACCGAGAACGCCCATAAGAACGGCATCTGGGTGGGCATTTGCGGCGAGCTGGGCGCCGATCTGGAACTGACCGAGACCTTCCTGGCCATCGGAATCGACGAACTGAGTGTTTCGCCCCGCGCGGTTCTGCCGCTGCGAAACGCCGTTCGTATGATCGACACCCGCGAGAATGGCCCGCGCCTGCTGGCCGAGTTGGAAAACGAGTACACCGGCAAATAAACCGGAATCCCTTTGCCGCCGCCCGCTGGGGCGGCGGTTTTTGTTTGCCCGGCGGCTCCGCCCGTGGTATACTGATACATTATCGCCAAAAGGAGCGCGCCCATGACTTTTGCGCAGTTCAAAAAACGATTCCAGGTGAAGCTGGATCCCCAGCAGGAGGCCGCTGTGCAGGCCGCCCGCGGGCCGGTGCTGCTGCTGGCTGTGCCCGGCAGCGGAAAAACCACCGTGCTCATCGCCCGGCTGGGGTATCTGATCCACTGCTGCGGCGTCCCGCCCGAAAACATCCTCACCATGACTTACACGGTGGCCGCCACGCGGGAAATGCAGCGCCGCTTTGCCGCCTGCTTCGGCGCAGAACTGGCGGGCCGGCTGGAATTCCGAACCATCAACGGTGTGTCGGCGCGGGTGATCCGCTGCTATGAGCATATGGAGGGACGCACAGCCTTCCGGCTGATGACCGATGAGGGGGAACGCACCGCTCTGCTGGCTGAACTGTACTTCAAATCCACCGGCAACTTTGCCGCCGAAAGCGAATTGAAATCGCTGAAAGCGCAGATCACCTACGTCAAAAATATGCAGCCCGCCCGTGAACAGCTGGAAAGCATGCGGCTGACGGGAAGCACGGTGGCTTTTGCGCCGCTGTACCGTGCCTACTGTGCTGTGCTGCGGGAACGGGAATGGATGGATTACGACGATCAGATGGTGTATGCCGAGCGCATTCTGACCAGGTATCCTGCCGTGCTGGAGCAGATGCAGCGGGAATACCTGTGCGTGGACGAGGCGCAGGACACCTCCCGCATTCAGCACCGGATCATCCGGCTGCTGGCAGGCAGGCGGCCGAACCTGTTTCTGGTGGGCGACGAGGACCAGAGCATTTACGGTTTCCGGGCGGCCTATCCCCAGGCGCTGATGGAATTTGAGACGATGTACCCCGATGCGCAGGTGCTGTATCTGGAACGCAACTACCGCTCCACGCCGCAAATCGTCGCGCGGGCGCAGGGGGTGATTGCACACAACGCCGACCGCCGCCCCAAGGAGATGCGGGCGGTGCGCCCCGACGGCAGGCAGGTGCAGAACATTCCCGTGGCGGACCGCGCGGCACAGTACCGTTACCTGGCCAGGGTTGCGCGGGACTGCGCGGACGGTGACCACGATGGTATGACGGCGGTTCTCTACCGGGACAACGATACCGCGCTGCCTGTGATCGATCTGTTGGAACGGTCGGGCACACCCTACCGGTGCCGCCAGCTGGAGTGTACTTTTTTCAGCCATCCGGTGGTTCGGGACGTGACGGACATTCTGCGCCTGGCCGAAGACCCGACGGACAGCGCGCGATTTTTGCGCATTTATTACAAGCTCAACGCGGGGATCAGCAAGGTGCAGGCGCAGCTGGCGGCGGACGAGGCGGCACACAGCGGCCGCCCGGTGCTGGACTGCCTGCTTGAACTGCAAAGTCTTTCCCGCTGGACGGAACGCCGCTTACAAATACTGCGCGCTCAGCTGGCTGTTCTGCCGCAGGACGATGGCGGCCGTGCGCTGTGGCGGGTCGTCAACCCCATGGGCTACAGCGAATATCTGACTCAGCGCGGTGGTGACAGCGGAAAGCTGGACATCCTCTGCGCTCTGGCCGCACGGGAACCCGGCGCTGCCCGGGTGCTGGAACGGCTGGACGAACTGCGCAGGATTGCCGCGCGGGGCGGCAGCGGGGACGAGTGCTGCGGGTTTGTGCTGTCCACCATTCATTCCAGCAAGGGTCTGGAGTATGACCGGGTGTTTCTGGCCGATGTGACCGACGGATTGCTGCCCGGCTGCGATCCGTCGGACGATTCGCACGAAGGGCGCGCCGCTTTGCAGGAGGAGCGCCGCCTGCTGTATGTGGGGATGACCCGCGCGCGGCGGGAACTGGCAATTTTTTCTTTTCAGGACCCTTCGCTGCGGTCGACCTTTTTGGAAGAAGTATTTCCCGAATTGGCGAACCGGCGTAAGGAGCCAACCGCCCGAAAACCGGCCGGCATCCCAGATCTGACGCTGGATCGCGGCGGAACTTTGGCCCGGGCATCCGTACCGCCGGAATTTGCACCCGGCAGGCGGGTGCGGCACACCTTTTTCGGTACGGGGCGGGTGATTGCCGCGCAGGACGGTCTGCTGACACTGCGTCTGGATCGGGACGGGACCGACCGCCGCATCGCCTGGGACGCGGCGGTGCAGGCGCGGGCGCTGTTCCCGGAAGAGGAATAAAGAATGGGGGATCTCTGCCGAGGCAGGGATCCCCCCATTTTTCCGGGTTTATCCGTTGTAAGAGCTTACGTTGAGCATACGCATGGCGTTCAGTACCGCCAATACCATCACGCCCACGTCGGCGAACACCGCCACCCACATGTTGGCGATGCCCAGTGCGCCCAGTATCAGGCAAACGGCTTTCACAGCCAGCGCAAATACGATGTTCTGGTACACGATGTTCAGGCATTTGCGGGCAATGCGCATGGCCAGACTGATCTTGGCCGGGTCACCATCCATCAGCACCACGTCGGCAGCCTCAATGGCGGCGTCGCTGCCCATGGCGCCCATCGCAATGCCCACGTCGGCGCGGGTCAGTACCGGTGCGTCATTGATGCCGTCGCCTGCGAAGGCCAGGTTGGTGCCGGGTTTTTTGGTGGCCAGCAGGGATTCCACGCGCTCTACCTTGCCGGCAGGCAGCAGATCGGCGTGGATCTCGTCCAGCCCCAACGCCTCGCCCACCTGACGGGCCACCGCCTCATTGTCGCCGGTGAGCATCACCGTGCGGATCCCCTGGGCGCGCAGACCGTCAACGGCGGCTTTGGCGCCGGGCTTGACCACGTCGGAGATGAGGATGAAACCGGCAAACCGACCGTCCGCTGCCACATACACCACGGTGCCCACGGCGTTACCGGGCTCATAGCAAATCCGCTGCGCGTCCATCAGGCGGGCGTTGCCCACCGCTACCGCACGGCCGTCCACCCGGGCGGTCACGCCCTGGCCGGCCTGCTCTTTCACGTCGCACACGCGCTGGGCGTCCGGCTCCGCCTTGCAGGCGGCGCGCAGACTCTTGCTGATGGGATGGGAACTGTAACTCTCGGCCAGTGCGGCCAGCTCCACCACTTCGTCGCCGGAAAAACCCGCGGCAGGATGCACTTCCGTCACCTGGAACACGCCTTTGGTCAGCGTGCCGGTTTTATCAAACACCACCGTGCCGGTGTGAGCCAGCGCTTCCAGATAGTTGCCGCCTTTGACCAGGATGCCACAGCGGGATGCCCCGCCGATACCACCGAAGAAAGACAGCGGAATGCTGATGACCAAAGCGCAGGGGCAGCTGATGACCAGGAAGGTGAGCGCACGGCTGATCCACTTTGCCCAGCCGCCGCCCAGAACCAGCGGCGGCAGCACCGCCAGCACCAGCGCACCGATGCATACCGCGGGGGTGTAGTACCGGGCAAATTTGGTAATAAAGTTTTCTGCCCGGGCTTTTTTCAGGCTGGAATTTTCCACCAGATCCAGAATCTTGGCCACGGTGGATTCGCCGTAAGGCCGGCTGACCTGCACTTTCAGCACGCCCTCCATGTTGATGCAGCCGCTGGTCACCGCGTCGCCCGCCGCCACCGCGCGGGGCGCGCTCTCACCGGTCAGGGCGCTGGTGTTCAGGTTGGAAGTGCCGTCCAGCACCACGCCGTCCAGCGGTACCCGTTCACCCGGCTGTACCGCGATCACGGCACCCACCGGCACCGTTTCCGGGTCCACCGGGGAAAAGCTGCCGTCCTGCGCCACCAGATTCGCGTAATCCGGCCGGATATCCATCAATTCGGCGATGCTGCGCCGGCTTTTGCCCACCGCATAACTCTGGAACAGTTCGCCGACCTGATAAAACAGCATAACGAACACGCCTTCGCCGTACTCGCCCAGCGCCATGGCGCCTACCGTTGCAATGGCCATCAGGAAGTTTTCGTCAAAAACCTGGCCGTTCACCACGCCCATGGCTGCCTTACGCAGAATGTCGTACCCGATGACCAGGTACGGCACCAGGTAGACGGCCAGCTGGAAAAACCACGGCATCGGCACAAAATGGGTGAGCAGCGCGGCGATCACCGTCAGCACAGCGGCGATCAGAATACGTTTGAGAGTCTTTTTTTGCTTTTTGGTCATACAACCACCCCTCCGATACGAAAAACACTCACAACTCGATATCGAAATCCGGCTCTACCTTTTTCGCGGTTTTGACTACCTCTTTCAGCACGGCGTCGAACCGTGCGTCGTCGGCGTCCAGCACCATCTTCTGGGTCATAAAGCTGACGGTAGCATTGTTGACGCCGGACACTTTTTTGGCAGCGGCTTCGATTTTGGCGGCACAGTTGGCGCAATCCACTTCAATGTTGAATTTCTTGATCATGACAATCGACTCCTTTTTCTTCCACAGTGGAGATCATTCTTCCAGATGGCTCATGCCCACGGCAATGATGCTGCGCACATGGTCATCGTCCAGCGAATAGAACACGGCCTTGCCCTCGCGCCGGAACTTGACCAGTTTGGCGGCTTTGAGCTGGCGCAGCTGGTGGCTGACCGAGCTTTGCGACAGGTTCAGCAGCAGGGCAATATCACCCACACACAATTCGCTTTCAAAAAGCGCATACAGGATTTTGATGCGGGTGGTGTCGCCGAACACGCGGAACAGTTCGGCCAGGTCGTACAGGCGCTCGTCATCCGGCAGATTTTGCCGTACTTTGGCGACCACATCGGGATGTACGGCCAGAAAATCGGCATCCTCCTGCTGGGGGGCGGGCGGTTGGTAATCCATCGTAGCACATCCTTTCATTGAATCATATGAACGTTTGTTCATTTGTATATACTATACTGCTGCCCGGCGGCTTTGTCAATGGGAAAACGCGAAAAATTTTCAGCCTGCCTTTTGGGCAGTGTGACGGCAGCAAAAAAGCCGCCCCAAAAGGGCGGCTGAAAAAATGCGCTCAGAACAGGCGGTCAGTGGGGTACAGTCCCTGCTCGCTCATGCGGCGCAGCGCGGCTACCAGGCCGGGTTTGTCCTCCCGGTAGGTGATGCCGTACCATTTGTCGGGGCTGGTCAGCACATGAACGTCGGCACGGCCGGCCGCCAGCATATCGGACACCACGCTGGGCAGATAATATTCGCATTTCAGCGGGTTTTCGGGCAGGCAGCGGCGCAAAAACGCTGCAAAACCGTTCCGGGCCTCGCGCAGGAACGCAGGGGAGAAGCCC
>JBJEYG010000061.1:0-2340 GCA_051886555.1 Gemmiger sp. | reverse complement strand
CGTCATATTCTTCAATTGTGCACCCTGCATGACGCAACTTTGCTGAAATGGGGTCCAGATGCTTGGGAATCACATTGCGGATCAGCACATCACCGCCGGTAATGGCGGCAGCCACCATATAGCTGCCCGCCTCAATCTGGTCAGGAATGATGGAGTAATTGCACCCATGCAGCTTCTCCACACCGGTGATCTTGATCACGTCGGTACCGGCACCGTGAATGTCTGCCCCCATCATGTTCAGGCAGTTGGCAAGATCAACCACGTGCGGCTCTTTGGCAACATTCTCCAACACGGTCTGCCCCTTGGCCGTAACAGCAGCCAGCATAGCGTTCATCGTAGCGCCGACCGAAACCGTGTCAAAGAAAATATGGGCGGCAGTCAAATGATCCGCTTCCACACGAATCATTCCGTATTCCACCGAATCGGCAGCGCCAAGCGCGGTAAATGCCTTCAGATGCTGGTCAATGGGACGCGGACCAAGATTGCACCCGCCCGGCATAGCCACCTGACCGCATCCGAAACGGCCCAGCAGCGCTCCAAGGAAATAATAGCTGGCACGCATCTGACGGGAAAGCTCATTGGAAACCTCTGTACCATACAGGTGGGAGGTATCGATTTCGTAGGTACTTTTGCTGACCATGCGGATGCTTGCTCCCAGTTCACTGAGGATCTGCAGAGAGGCCATCACATCACTGATGCAAGGCAAATTCTCGATCACGCATTTGTCGGCCGCAAGGATTGTCGCGGGCAGAATGGCGACAGCAGCATTTTTCGCGCCGCTGATCGTAACGCTGCCGGACAACGGTTTACCGCCGCGAATCACAAACTTTTCCAAACGAATTACTCTCCTTTGAGTATCTATCCACAGGACCGATGCTGCAAAACACCCGGTCTTCTTTTTCCATTCGTATCATTATACACTATTTTTTCTGCTTTGAAAAGCGTCAAGTCTAGTATTTGCACGATCAGGCAAAAAAACCGTGAGTCAGTGAAGCCTTTTATGCAATTATCCCATACCAGAGAAGATGTTCCGTGCGCTGTACAACGCACCGTTGTGATACATCTCAAAATGGCAATGATTTCCCGTGGAGTTGCCGGTGGAACCGATAGCTCCAATGGCCTGTCCGCGCTGCACTGCCTGACCAGCCGAAACATACAGGGCAGACATATGCCCGTAGAGCGTCTGCCAACCGTTACCATGGTTAATGACTACATAATTGCCGTAGCTGTAATGCCAGCCCGCCGTGACAACAACGCCATTGTCCGCGGCAATAACATCTACACCGTAAGGAGCACAGATATCTGCACCCTTGTGGCCGGAACTCATCCAGCGGGAAACATAGCTGTACTGCGGTACCGGCCAGACCCAGTTCTCCGACCCGGTGGAAGCATACATTCCTGCCGAAATCTTGGTGCCCTTATAGACGATCTCGGTCACTGGTTCCACTAGACGAACTACCTGTACCAGGTTTTGATCTGTGGCAACGCCGTTAATGTAGGTGGTATCGTAGGTGCGTTCCTCCAAACCATTCTGCCCTTCCTGAACGGTAACCAGCTTGCCGTAACTGTACTGGTCGGATTCCTGCTGAACACGCTCATAAGCAATCTCGGCCTGCTCGGAGGAACGAACAATTGTTTTGACTTGAAGCAGCGGTGAACTGCCCCGCGCAACAGTCAGACTTTCCCCTTCGGTCACCTGATACGTTTCATCTTCCACCTGCGGGTTAAATTGCTGCAATTCCTCGAAAGTCAGCCCGGTATTCTCCAGGACCGTCTCCAGCGTATCGCCTTGCTCCGCAATATATACGGTAGGAACCGCTCCTTCGCGCAACGATGCAATGATGGAATCGTAGGAACGAATGGAGGAAGTAAAGTAAACGCCGTCCACCAATTCGATATTGTGCAGAAATTCCACACGTTTGGTGGAGTCCAACGCGTCCTCATAGGGGGCACGGATATTTTCCAAGAAAGAGCGCAGATGGTCGCCCTCGGTGGTAACATAGCACAAAGTTCCGTCAATGTACACCGCTGTGGCATCGGAGATCTCATCGCTGGAGGCACGCAGAATGGCGTCTGTCATATCATTCTCGGTCATTGGCTCGCCTTCCGTGGCAAGCACATAAGTTGGATTGATTGCCCAGCCGGTATCGTCTACCCTCGCCCCGTTCGACAGCATTTCCGTTTTGGCATTGTTGATACGGGACTGAACATTCTCCCTCGCGCGCTCAAACACCTGTTCGTTGGCCACATAACCTACGGATTCCCCATTCACGAGAACTTCCAGTATGTAGCGGGTATCCAGACCGTTGCGAATGGTAACCACCAGAACTACAGCGGCCA
>JBJEYG010000060.1:0-2342 GCA_051886555.1 Gemmiger sp. | reverse complement strand
CGCGGGTATGAGCATCTGCCGGAGGCACTGGCCGCATTGGGAGGCTGCTGCCGCCGATTGTAAATCGATCTGTCCGGAAAGCGGGCCATGCGTCCGCTTTCTGTACGTTATCTGACAGGAAAAACTTCCTGATTTTAGCATTTTTGTCATTTTGCCGCGCAGGTATTGAAATTGCAGCGGAAATTTGATATTCTAATAATCAGTTATACGCACCTTTCGCGGCGAAGTGTGCCCGTTTTGCGGGCTGTCCGGCCGCTAATCTTGAATTTAGGGGGATACACACATGGCGTTCGTTCTCGATGAAGAGATGCAGAATGTGACAAATATTAAGGTAATCGGTGTCGGCGGTGGCGGCGGCAACGCGGTCAACCGCATGGTGGATGCAGGCCTCTCCGGGGTCGAGTTTGTTGCCATGAACACCGACCAGCAGGCGCTACTCAACTCCAAGGCTACCCAGAAGGTTCAGTTGGGCGCCAAGCTCACCAAAGGCCGCGGCGCCGGCGCTGACCCTGAGGTGGGCCAGCGTGCCGCAGAGGAGAGCAAGGATGAGATCGCCAACGCGCTCAAAGGGGCGCAGATGGTCTTTATTACCGCCGGTATGGGCGGCGGCACCGGTACCGGCGCTGCGCCCGTTGTGGCGGAGACTGCCCACGATCTGGGGATTCTGACCGTCGGCATTGTCACCAAACCCTTCAGCTTTGAGGGCAAGCGCAAGATGGCGCTGGCCGAGCAGGGGATCGCCACGTTGATGATGCATGTGGACAGCCTCATCGTCATTCCCAATGAGCGCCTCAAGCTCATCAGCCAGGAGAAGATCACCCTCATGAACGCTTTTGAGGCTGCCGATAATGTGCTGCGCCAGGGCGTCGAGAGCATCTCCAGCCTGATCAACGTGCCGGCCTTCATCAACCTGGATTTCGCCGACGTGCGCTCCATCATGAAGGATGCCGGCTTCGCCCACATGGGCGTCGGCTGCGCCAAGGGCGCCGGCAAGGCCGAGAATGCCGCCAAGGCTGCGATCTCCAGCCCGCTGCTGGAAACCAGCATTTCCGGTGCGCGCGGCGTTATCATCAACATCACCTCCAGCCCGGACATCGGCCTGGACGATGTGGAGACTGCCGCTTCCATGATTACCCAGTCGGCGCACCCCGATGCCAATATCATCTGGGGCACCGCCTTCGACGAGACGCTGTCTGACGAGATGAACATCACCGTCGTGGCTACCGGCTTTGAGAACACGCCGGGTGTGGACGAGCCGATTGTGGCTGCCATGCAGAGCCAGCAGGCTGCCCGTCCGGTGCAGCAGCCGGTTCAACCGGTTCAGCCCGTACAGCAGCCGGTCCAGCCTGTGCAGCCCGCTCAGCCGGTGCGCCCTGCCCGCCCTGCGGCCGACACCACCATTCCCAACCCGGTGTTCGGCAGTGATGTGTTCGGCGCCGGCATCGAGGATGACCACAGCGACGAAGAGGATGACGGCGATTACTTCAATGATCTGCTCAGCATCCTGAACAAGCGCCAGTAAGACGCAGAAACAGGCCATTCAAACGGACGTGAAAAGGGGGGGAGCGCCATGGCATCGTCCCAGGAGCCTGCCCAGGACAAGGGCTTTCGTACCAGCTTGCTGGGGTTTGACAAAAATGATGTTCTGGCGTATGTGAATGCCCTCGCCAACGAAGCGCAGCAGCAGGAGCTTACATACCAGCAACAGCTGCGCGACGCCCAGGCTCAGGCCGCCGATCTGACGAAGGAGCGGAACTATGCCCAGGCATGCAGCGAAAAGATGCGCGCCGAGGTGGAGAAGGCCTGCGCCCGTGCGGATGCGGCCGAGAAAAAGGTCGCCGAGGCGGCAAACCAGAGAGCGCTGACTGAGACGCAGAACCTGAGTCTGCGCAAGCAGTGCGAGCAACAGGAGGAAACCATCCAGCGGCTGAATGCGCAGATTGCGGCGCTTCAGCAGCAGGTAGCCCAGTTGACCGCACAGCCGGCGGCTGCCCCTGCGGCGGACAGTATGCCTGCCCCTGTGCCGCAGCCGGCTCCGCGCCGTGTCGAGCCGGCCGCCAAAAATGCGGATCTGTACGATCGCGCCCGTGTGGAAGCCCGTCGTATCCTGGAGGATGCGCGTATCAGTGCCGAAGCCGCCCAGCGGCGCATGGATGCCGAGGCCGCGCAGCGAAAACAGCGCATGGCGGAGAATGCCCGCGGCATTGCCGCTGGTGTGATGATTCTGCGCGACCGTATTGCCCGGGTAGACGATACGCTGGCCTCCGTTTCAATGGAGTTGGACAATGCCACCGATGCGTTGTACAAGGCGTTGGAAGATACCTCGGCCGATTTGCAGGAAC
>JBJEYG010000059.1:0-2347 GCA_051886555.1 Gemmiger sp. | reverse complement strand
TGTTCGTTATGTCAATTCTTGTCAGCGGCGGCGCCGGTTATATCGGCAGCCACACCTGTGTGGAACTTCTGAACGCGGGCTACGACATCGTGGTGGCGGATAACTACTACAATTCCTGCCCTGAGGCGTTGGCCCGGGTGAAAAAGATCACCGGCAGGGACTTTCCCTTTGTGGAGGCGGACATGACCGACAAGGCTGCGGTGGAGCACATCTTTGCCGCCTATCCGGGCATTGACTGCGTTATCCAGTTTGCCGCCTACAAAGCGGTGGGCGAAAGTGTTGCAAAACCCATCGAGTACTACTCCAACAACCTGAATTGCACACTGAACATTCTGGATGTGATGCGCCGTCATGACTGCCACAACATCATCTTCTCCTCCTCTGCCACCGTATACGGCGACCCTGCCAGTGTGCCCATCCGCGAGGACTTCCCCGTGGGCGGCACCACCAACCCCTATGGCACCACCAAGGCTTTCACCGAGCGCATTCTGACAGATTGCTGCAAGGCGGATCCCGCACTGAACGTGGCGCTGCTGCGTTACTTCAACCCCATCGGCGCGCACGAATCCGGCCTGATCGGCGAGGACCCCAACGGGATTCCCAACAATCTGGTGCCCTACATTGCCAAGGTGGCGGTGGGCAAGCTGGAAAAGGTGCATGTTTACGGCAACGATTATCCCACGCCCGACGGCACCGGCGTGCGGGATTACATCCATGTGGTGGATCTGGCCCGCGGCCATGTGGCGGCCATCAAAAAGCTGGAGCAAAAGCCTGGTCTGTTCGTTTGCAATCTGGGTACCGGGCATGGGTACAGCGTGCTGGACGTGATCCATGCGTTCAGCAAGGCATGCGGCCGGGAACTGCCTTACGTCATCGACCCGCGCCGCCCCGGCGATATTGCCGAGTGCTGGTGCGACCCCGCCAAGGCAAAGCGGGAGCTGGGCTGGGAAGCACAGTATGGCATCGACGACATGTGCCGTGACAGCTGGAACTGGCAAAGCCACAACCCGGACGGATACAAAACGGCGCAGTAACATTGAAACAAGTTCCATTTGAACGGTAAAAAATGGCCCTGACATCTATGGTCAGGGCCGTTTTTCTGTGTTCCGGCAGGCATTTTTTATCACAGTAAGTAATTTATTACATAGAATATGTCAAAATGACAAAATAAATTACAAAACCTTGTGGAATGTGCAGATTGACAGAGTGTGAAAAAATGATTATCATGTAATTAGTTCCAGAAAACACAAGAATCAAAGGTAAAATATTACCGACCAATCCAAATCGCCTATGGCAGACAAACCAGGAGGAAACAGTTATGTATGATGTTGTGAAAACCTACGAAAAAGTCAGCGCCGAATGGATCGAGAAATACTCGGTGATTGAGGAAAGTGCTTCCATCAATGAGTGCATGGAAGTCAGCGGCGCGCTCAACCACGATTTCCGTCCGGTATGGCCCGGTACCCGTGCTGTGGGTGCCGCCCTGACTGTCCGTGCCCGTGCGGGTGACAATCTGATCATCCATAAGGCCATCAGCATGCTCAAGCCCGGCGATGTGCTGGTCGTCACCTGCGACGGTTTCCAGGAGTCCGGCGGAATGTTCGGCGGTATCATGAGCACCTCCGCCAAAAAGATGGGCGCCCGGGCACTGATCATTGACGGCTGTGTGCGCGACACAATGATGATGAAGCAGGTAGAGTTCCCGGTATGGAGCCGTGGCATCAGCATCAAGAAGAGCACCAAGCTCACCGGCGGCCAAATCAATGTTCCCATTGTCATCGGCGGTGTCCTGGTCAACCCCGGCGACCTGATCTTTGCCGACAACGACGCAGTGGTCTGCATCCCCCGCGAAAAGGTGGCGGAAGTCTACGAAAAAGCGATGGCCCGTGAAGCCCACGAGGATAACATGCTGAAACGTGTGCTGAGCGAGCCGGATCTGACCACTTTCAACGATGATTTCCGTGCCACCTACGCCAAGCTGGGTCTGCGCGAGGAGCCGGACCCGGTCTGATACGTTCCAACGAAGGAGAATTACCATGGATCAACAAAACAAGGAGAAAAAAGCGTACCGGCAGTCCATCGCAGTAGCTGTGGTCATTATGGCATTCGCGGCAGCGGCCTTCCTTCTCAGTCTGCCGATGCCGGGCAACGCGCCGATCTTCCCGCGCATGGCGTCCGCGTTCCTGTTCGCCTGCGGTCTGGGCTTGCTGATCAGCGCCGTCCGCCGCCGCAAAAGAGGGGAGAAGCCTGAGACGCCCGCAGTCGATTTTAGTACGCTGCAAAGCCCGCTGGTCATCTTCCTGCTGGTGGTCGTCTATGCGCTGGGATTTAAATATGTGGGATTTTA
>JBJEYG010000058.1:0-2351 GCA_051886555.1 Gemmiger sp. | reverse complement strand
AAACTGGTATACAATATTTGGATGATAGAACGAAAATTAAAGGAATTTTTGTCAAAAATCATGATTTGTACCATCTTCCGGGCGAGTGATTGCATTTACAAAAAGAAACTAGTATAATAAAAATAGTTTATGTAAAATTATGGAAAGCCAGGTGCACCAGTGTCAGCCAGTCATTCCACCACCATTACGTTGGCCGATGAGATCTATCATTATCTTTGGATCCAGATCAGTTCCCTGCAGCTCAAGCCGGGGGAAAAACTGAGCGAGGCCCGGCTCGCGCGGGAGTTCAACTGCAGCCGCATCCCCGTGCGGGAGGCTGTCCGCCTTCTGGTGGCGGACGGTGCGCTGGACGTTCAGCCCCAGCGCGGCAGCTTTGTCAGCCTGATCGACCGGCGGCAGCTGGAACGGGTGCGCTACCTGCGCGAAGTGCTGGAATGCGAGGTCGCACTGTCCGCCTTTGATGAGGGGACGCTGCAGCCCATCCTGCCGTATCTGGAATCCGTTGTGAACAGCCAGAAGGAACAGCTGGCACTGTCGGCCTATGATGAAGCGTTCCGCCTGGATGGGGAGTTCCATAAGATCTTTTATGTAATGGCGCACAAGGAATTCGTTCTGGAGCATACGGGGCAAAATGACATTCATTATATGCGGGCCAGATTGCTCGCACTGCGCAATGAACGGGACAATCAGATGGTCACGCAGCACATGCAGATCCTGGACGCCATACGCAGCAGCGACCGCACCGCACTGAGGGAGGCGTTCAACGTACATCTGAAAAACGTGAACGTGATGATCTCCACATCCCCGGCCATGGTACCGTATGAGTCCTACTTTACCCCTCGGGAGGAAAGATCATGAGCTTTGACGAGATCACATTGCTGATTGCGGCCGTGCTGGCGGTGATCGCGCTGCCCATTCTGTACAGGCGGCGCCTGGAAGGCAAGATCACCATGTTCGGGAAAAGCGGCCGGGAACGGGGCATGCTGCCCGACCTGCCGGAGGAAAAGCAGCCGGCCGCGCAGGAAAAACAGCGCAACGGCAATCAAAACGACGTGTTGCAGATGCTGGCCTCGCTGATGAACCTTGCGCGCCGCCGGCACTGGTATGTGGTCACGCCGGGCGAGCTGAGCGACGGAAAAAACACGACGGCACTGTCCTGTGTGTTGGTGACGCAGGGCGGCGCGGTCGGCGTCAAATGCTACGGATACGGCGGCGAGGTCTGCAATCTGGGCGGCAGGCAGGGCTGGCAGCAGACGATCAACGGAAAGACGGCCGCCATTCAGGACCCGCAGGCGGCACAGCGCGAGCAGCAGGCAGCGATGCGCGCCATTCTGGATGGAGCGGAACTGAAGGATGTGCCGCTGGAAATCATCGCGGTGTATACCACGCCCGGCGTGATTCTGCGCGGCGCGGCCGGCTGTCGCTGCTACACGGTCGAATCGCTCTTGGAGGAGCTGAAAACGAAAGAAACGTACGGCAACGGCAGCGTGGATCCGCAGACGGTCGGCGCACGGCTGAAGTCGATGACGGTGCAGCAGGACAAAAAAGCATAACAAAAGGCCTCCGGCTCCGGAGGCCTTTTGCTGTATCTGCCCGGCAATGGGCGGTGAAAGCCGTTGCGCCGCCTTTGCAGGTATCGTATAATGGAAAGCAGCAAAAACCGGCAAGGAGGAGCTTTATGAGAACAGCATTGACGATTGCGGGCAGCGATTGCAGCGGGGGCGCCGGAATTCAGGCGGACATCAAAACCATGACGATGAACGGCGTGTTCGCCATGAGCGCCCTCACTGCGCTGACCGCCCAGAATACCACCGGCGTGACCGGAATCCTTGATTCAACGCCCGAATTCCTGGGGAAGCAGCTGGATGCGGTTTTTACCGATATTTTCCCGGATGCGGTCAAGATCGGCATGGTCAGTTCCAAGGAGCTGATCCGCGTGATCGCCGCCAAGCTGAAAGAATACGGCGCGCGCCACATCGTGGTGGATACCGTGATGGTGGCTACCTCCGGCGCGGCGCTGCTGCAGCCTGACGCAGTGACCGCGCTGGAAACGGAACTGCTGCCGCTGGCGGAGGTGATCACCCCCAACATTCCCGAGGCGGAGATCCTCTGCGGGCATGCCATCACCTCACCTGCCGAAATGGAGCAGGCTGCGCGCCGGATCAGCGGGGCGTTCGGGTGCAATGTCCTGTGCAAAGGCGGCCACAATCTGAATGACGCCAACGACCTGCTGTACAAAACCGACGGTACCGTCTGCTGGTTTGAAGGCCGCCGCATCGACAACCCCAACACCCACGGCACCGGCTGTACCCTGTCCAGCGCCATCGCGGCCAACCTGGCCAAGGGCTAAG
>JBJEYG010000057.1:0-2362 GCA_051886555.1 Gemmiger sp. | reverse complement strand
GGGTCTGGAACAAGGAGGATGAGAGCCAGTGGCTGTCGGAAATCCAGGTGCCGGTTCGGAAAAAGGAGGAAGATCCTGTCCCGCAGGAATGAGACGGCTTTTGTTTGTGCAGTTGGCCGACCGCACTTTCTACTATGCTGCAAGGAGTTATTTTTTCGTTCTCTTTCTCTGTTCAACTATATAATTCTTTCCGAACCACGCGACTATCACGTGGTTTTGGAACACAAAAAGCGGCGGCATCTGCCCGAAAAACCGGGTAAATGCCGCCGCAAAAGGTCTCTGAACGCCGGAAAACCGGGCTGACAGCGGTGTGACAGTAATGGAATTAGCCTTCCGAATCAAACCTCAAAAACGTCATTTTTTGACGTTATAGCAAAGAAAAACTGGCCGACAGTAAAATCGGCCAGTCAATATGGTGCGGATGAAGGGATTTGAACCCACACTCTTTTAAGGGAACTAGAACCTGAATCTAGCGCGTCTGCCAGTTCCGCCACATCCGCATATAACGCCCGACTCACTTGTGAACCGCGGTGCAAGATATATTATACGGATTTGGTCGGCTTCTGTCAAGCCCTTTTTTGCAGTTTTTTCTTACACGCCGGTTTTACAGCGCCCATTCATGCAGGCGTTGGATCAGCCGGATGCGCTGCGCCTGCGCTTCGCAGGCGTTGCCCGTTGTGCCGAATGCCCTGGGGCAGTAAACGCCGGGGCCGGTACTGCCGGCTTCTCCGAAGGAAGCGGTGCGCTCGTTGGCGGGGTTGCTCCAGTTATCCCAACCGGCGGGAGCAATCTCATCGCTCAAATCACATTCCAACCAGAAACAACGAGCAAACGCACGCCACGGACGTCCCAGATATACGCTATGGGATGGACAGTTGCCTTGGACACTGCATTCGGCGAACAAATACCCCTGTCCACCTTCGGGGGTGCTGGGAGCAGTAATGTAGCTTGTGCCGGATCGGTGGGCTACCGGACAAATGCGACAGCGGAAAAAGATCGCGTCTGCTCCACCAAAAATAAAGTCGATGTTGCCGGCGATGGTACAGCTGTGGTACAGCTGACGCGTCATACGGCGCGGCATATGCTGTCTCGGGCCGCGAAAACCGTTTTTCTCCCGTTCCTGCAAGGGGAGCGGGGCGGTAAACAACGTGTCCTGGTTGGCCAGCAGCGTTACACGCTGCATCAGAATCTCGTCCGCATCTGCATAGACTGCCAACGCCTGACCGCGCAGTGCTCCGTCCCCGGCAGTGTTCTGGACCGTCAGATCATACACCTGCGCGCGGCCGCCGCCCAGAAACACAGCCCAGCTGCGAAATGTTCCGGTCTTTGTTTCGCCCGGCCAGGGATCTCGGCCACCCACATCAGCGGTAAAAATCGTTTTTCCTTCGCCGTCGCCCTGCAAAATGTAATCGTCCAGTTCCAGAAACGGCCGGTCAGCATATACTCCCGCGCGGACGCGGAAACACACAGGTACATGTGGGTCCTGTGCCGCCGCCGCTGCACTGAGGGTCGGATAATCGCCGCTGCCATCCGCTGCGACGGTAACCACGCGATAGCGGCTAAAAAGTTTCCCTTCCATGGCAGACCTCATTCGGTGAAAAATCGGCTCATAAACCGAATGTCGCTGGCCGCACGGGCGGGAACGGCCTCCTCACGTAGGACCGGCAGCGTCTGGGGAAGGGTACGCAGCATGGCGAATGCCCCTGCGTAGTCCACCACCGACTCTTCCAGGCTGGTAGAGCGATGCACCCGGTCGGGTGTTTCAAAGTCCTGCCCTTTAAAATGTACCGCCACAAGGCGGTCGCCCAGCAATGTGCCAACGCGATCCCAAAGCTGGGTCTGACGGTCGGCCTCCACATCGGTCAGCAGATTGGCGGGATCAAAAATTACCTTCAGATTAGGGCTCTGCATGGTGTCCAGAATGTACCGGGTCGCTTCCGGGGTATTCATGCTGTGGTAACTCACCGGTTCAATGGCAACGTTTACACCCAGCCGCTCCGCCTCGGGCAGGATCTGCTCCAGACTTTTGCACAGCATATACTGCGCCCGGCGCCGGCTGGTACCGGCTGGCTGCTTGGCCATATTGGTGGTTTCACATCCGACACACAGCGCCCCCAGGTCTTTGCACACCGGCAGCTGCAGCGTAAAATCCGCCACGTTGGCGGTACGCTTTTCTTCTACGTCCAGGGCCAGCTCCACATAGGCGCCCAATACGCTGACGGAAACCCCGTGCGCATGAATAGCGGAGGTGGTCTGCGCCACCAGATCCGGCGTCACATCGGCGTAGCTGCCCACGCCGGTGATGGCTTTTTTGTAGGCAAGCTGTACGGTCCGAAACCCGTCCGCTGCAACTTTCCCCAAC
>JBJEYG010000056.1:0-2366 GCA_051886555.1 Gemmiger sp. | reverse complement strand
TCTACACGCTCTATCTGAAAACCGAAAATTTACAGGTGACCGGCAGCTTTAAAGTGCGCGGCGCCTACTACAAGATCAGCCAGCTGGATGAGGCCAGTCGTGCCAAAGGCGTCATTGCATGCAGCGCCGGCAACCATGCCCAGGGCGTGGCGCTGGCGGCCACCCGCATGGGCATCAAAAGCGTGGTTTGCATGCCCGACGGCGCGCCCATCATGAAGGTGGAGAGCACCAAAAATCTCGGCGCGGAGGTTTGCCTGGTCAAAGGCACCTATGATGACGCCCACGACAAGGCGGTGGAGCTGCAGCAGCAGACGGGCATGACCTTCATCCACCCCTATGACGATGAGCAGGTGATTGCCGGCCAGGGGACCATCGGCCTGGAAATCCTTGACCAGCTGCCTGAGCTGGACGCCGTGGTGGTACCGGTGGGCGGCGGCGGCCTGATCTCCGGCGTGGCGCTGGCCATCAAGAGCCTGCGCCCCGACGTAAAAGTTTACGGCGTGCAGGCGGCGGGCGCACCCAGTATGTTCAACGCCAAACGCGACCATACTTATGAAACGCTGGATTCGGTGGACACCTTTGCCGACGGTATCGCCGTCAAGACCCCCGGCGAGACAACCTTCGAGATGGTGGAAAAATATGTGGATGACATCGTCACCGTCAGCGAGGACGAGATCGCTGCGGCCATCCTGTCGCTGATGGAGAACCAGAAGCTGGTTGCTGAGGGGGCGGGCGCCGTCTCGGTGGCGGCGGCCATGTTCCACAAATTGCCGCTCCAGGGCAAGAAAGTGGTTTGTCTGCTGTCCGGCGGCAACATCGACGTGAACATCCTGTCCCGCGTGATCACCCGCGGCCTGGTGATGAGCGGGCGCAAGGTGAACCTGATGATCGCCCTGGAGGACAAGCCCGGCCAGCTGCTGCGCGTCAGCGAGATCATCTCCGGCTGCGGCGCCAACGTGGTCAGCGTTCACCACGACCGTGCCGATACCAACATGGCCATTACCAGCTGCTTCCTCAAGCTGGGACTGGAAACCCGTGACGCCGCCCAGATCGCCCAGATCAAGGAAGAACTGACCCGCGCAGGGTTCAAGCTGGTCAGCGAGCGCGTGTAAACAAAAAGGAGACCCTGCCGGGCCTCCTCTGTTTGCAAAATCCTGTCAGCGCTGTACGTCCGCCTTGCACAGTTCGATGAACTGCTTGGCAACGCGGGGGCTGCGGCCGCCCGCCCGGATGGCAAACGCCTCGCCCTTGAGAAAAAGCTGATCGCTGGGCATCTGCACGCCGTACTGCCTGGCCAGTTCCAGCAGGATCGTTTCGAAGCGGTCCTTATCCGGGCGCTGGAAGGTCACCGTCAGGCCGAACCGGGCCGAAAGGCTCATCAGTTCCTGCCGGGTGTCCGCCTCATGAATGTCATCACCCGAACGGTCAGTGAGCGTTTCCTTAATTAAATGGCGGCGGTTGCTGGTAGCGTACACGGCGATGTTCTGGGCCTTGCCGCCCACGCTGCCCTCCAGAATAGCCTTGAGTGCCGCAAAGTTGTCGTCGTTGGCGGTGAAGCTCAGATCGTCGATGAACAGAATGAACTTCAGCGGGTTGTTCGCCAGCGTATCCATCAGCGCGGGAATCTGATACAGCTGATTTTTCTTCACCTCCACCAGACGCAGGCCGTCGGGCGCAAACTCGTTGGCCAGCGCTTTCACCGTGCTGGATTTGCCGGTGCCCGCGTCGCCGTACAGCAGCACATTGTTGGCAGGCAGACCGGCCAGCAGGGCTTTCGTGTTGGCCAGCACCTGGCTGCGTTCCCGTTCATAGCCGGGCAGTTCGCTCAGCCGCTGCGGGTCGGGGTATTTGACCGGTACCAGCGCGCCGTTGTCCACCGTGAACACATGATGGCGGGCAAACACGCCGTAGCCTTTTTTGCCCACCTGCGCCATGCGCTGGGCGTAAGACTGCGCAAAGTCGGCGGGCGTCACCGTCCAGCGGGGTAAAAAGGCGCAGGCTGCCCGTGCCGCCTGGCCGGCGCCGTCCAGCAGCGCATCCAGCGAAGCGGTGCCCAGCTCCTGCAAAAACTTCAGCTCGGCGTCGAGGGCGTTGCGCAATACGTCATCCGCCCTGCCCACCGCGGCCTTGCGGATGCACACATTCTCGCTTTCCAGAATGCGGTCCAGCAGGTAATCCGTCCAGTTGGTGCCATGCTCGAACAGCGCGGCTTCAAACTCCGCCGCCTGCGACAGGAAGGTCAGCGCGTCGCCCCGCTGCAGCCCATCATAGGCTGACAGCAGCGCACCGAACCGGCGTACGCACGGATCCTCAAGCAGGCCGCGAAAAACCACCAGCCCGCGCAGGCGGGCATTCATCTGTTTTAC
>JBJEYG010000055.1:0-2376 GCA_051886555.1 Gemmiger sp. | reverse complement strand
TGCCGAAAGGGGGAACCGGGATGCTTCGGCTGCTGCGCCGTTATGCCCGCCGGGCGGATTTGCCCTATCTGGTCATGTGTATGCTTTGCTCAGCGCTGAGCGTTGTGGTACTCATTTCCATCGGCCAAAGTCAGCTGGGCGGTTCCAACAACAAGGCATCGGTCCAGCTGATCGCCAGCCTGTTGGGCGTTATGCTGGCGATTATCGTTTCCACCATTGATTACCGGGCGCTGGCCCGCGCCTGGCCGCTGCACGCCGTTGTGGCGTGGGGGCTGGTGCTGCCGACCCTGTTCCTGCACAACTTCAAAGCCGGTTTCGTCACCATTGGATACGATGCGGGCGGCACTGCCAATTACAGCTGGTACCGGGTGGGCGGCATGACCTTCCAGCCTTCCGAGCTGGCCAAAATCAGCTTTGTGCTTACCTTTGCGCTGCATCTGGACAAGGTGCGCGGCCGGGTCAACCGCCCGCTGACCTTGCTGGGGCTGTTGGTACACATGCTGCTGCCGGCGCTGCTCATCCACATTCAGGGCGATGACGGTACCGCGCTGGTATTTTTGGGCATCGGCGTCATCATGCTGTACGCTGGCGGGCTGTCCCACTGGCTGGTGGGCGGGGCGCTGGCGGCGGCCGTGGGCGGCGGGGCGCTGCTGCTCAAGCTGAAACCCGGCATTTTGAAAGGGTATCAGTTCAAGCGCATTCTGGCGGTGCTCCACCCCGATGACCCGACGCTGTCGGACTTCACCTATCAGCAGAACAAGGGCGCCATGGCCATCGGCACCGGCGGCCTGACGGGTCAGGGCCTTTCGGGCGAGCATATTTTTGTGCCCAACGCCTGGAACGACTTCATTTTCTCCTACCTGGCCAATGCGCTGGGATTTGTGGGCTCGGTGCTCACATTGGCGCTGCTGCTTGGCATTATGCTGCGCACGCTGCAAACGGCGCTGCGCAGCACCGACGCGTTGGGTCGTTATCTCTGTACCGGAATTTTTGCCGCGCTGTTTATACAGTGCGTGATTAACCTGGGTATGAACCTTCAGATTCTGCCGGTCATCGGCATTACATTGCCGTTTTTCTCGGCAGGCGGCTCCAGCGTGGTGATGATGTATCTGTGCGTAGGGCTTGTGATGAGCGTCTCCATGCGTACGCGCCGTACCCGGCTGAAAGCGCAGCCGGTGGACTGATGGACGCCGAAACGCGAAAGGAAACTGCGGTATGAAAAAACTGCGGATGATTTTGCCGGCGCTGTTTCTCTGCTTGCTGTCCGCCTGCGGCGGGGAACGGGAGGTAAGGGGAAAAATCGTCGGAACGGAAACCGACAAAAACGGGTTGGCAGCTTTTTTGGTTGAGACGGACGAAGGCAAGAAGGTCGGCGTCCGGCTGACGGAGGGGACCTTTGTCTACTCCTTCGCGGACGGCATGGACGCCGAAGCGTTCCGGTCGGGGGAGATGACCGATGTGGCGGTGTCGGTGAAATCCGACGGCACCCGCGGCGCACCGCTCACACAGGACGGCAGGAAAGTCCGGACTTACCAGGCGGAACGGATTGAGGTGACGGGCTACCGGCGCTCCGACGGGGTCGTCCTGGCCGACGGCACGCCGGTGGAACTGTGGCAGTATTCCGGCGCCGTGGCCTATACGCTGCAAAACGGCACGGAGCTGCTGCGAGTGCAGAATCCGACCGGACCGGACCGAGTGTATACGGGCGGCGGGGAAAGCCTGGAAAGGCTGGAGCCGGCCGCGCAGGAGCGGATCGCTGAATTTTACCGGGAGCGGGGAGTGCTGTACGACGAGCGCGCCGGGCTGGAAGCCGCATATGCGGAGTACTGCAGCGCACAGGACCCGTCGTCGTTCGACGCATATTTGCTCAGCCAGGAGATCACGCCCGCCGCATCCAGCGACAGAGTGATCTATTTTATGACATGCGTGTTGCTGCCGGTGGACGGCACACAGGGGTATGAGTGCCGCCTGGGCGAGGCCTTCGACAGGACGACCGGTGAGCCTGTCGGGAATGAGACGCTGTTTACCTGTTCGCCGGAGCAGGTGCTCCCCACAATTCTGGACCTCGCCGGGGTCGCCGATCCGGTACTTCGCGCCGAGATGGAGCAGGCCTTCCTGCCGGAATATCTCGGCCTTGATTCGGAAAATCTCTGGGTTTGCTTCCCGCAGGGCACGCTGCCCAGCCAGGAGCACACCTATTTCCTGGAGTTGGGCTACCCGGACGGCATCGGCGCCGTTCTGCATGACTGGGCTGTTCCGACCAGCCGTGCGGATTCCGCGCAGGGCTGAGCGGCCCGCAAAAAAACGGCAGGGCCGAAGCCGTGCCGTTTCGAAAACAGGAAATTTTGAGCGTCCCCGGCCGATGGACCGGGGATC
>JBJEYG010000054.1:0-10573 GCA_051886555.1 Gemmiger sp. | reverse complement strand
TATCTTTTATGCACGATCGCATGCTGCTGCCCGCGACGGGGCAGTTTTACAAGGCAAACCTGCACTGTCACACCACCCTGTCGGACGGACGCTGGAGCAAGGAGCAGGTCAAGGCGGAATACCAAAAGCGCGGTTACTCGGTAGTGGCCTTCACCGACCACCGCCATTACGGCTGGCATGCCGAACTGATGGATGAACAGTTTATCCCATTGGCGGCTTTTGAAGCGGATCTGAACGAGTTTTTCCGCAAACCGGGGGACTTTCAGCGGGTCAGGACCTATCATCTGAATTTTTACGACACCTGCCCGCAGCGGCGGCAGCAGTTTGCCGCAGTACAGCCGCCCCAGCGCTACGGCGACATGGACGCGTTGAATGGCTTTCTTGCCGAAATGAACGAGCAGGGCTTTCTGTGCTGCTACAACCATCCGTACTGGTCGCTGCAGAGTGCGCCCGACTACCGGGATCTGTGCGGCGTATTCGCTATGGAGATCTACAACCATGGCTGCGAGCACGACGGCCTGTATGGCTACGCGCCCCAGGCCTATGACGAGATGCTGCGCGCCGGTACCCGGCTGTTCTGTCTTGCCACCGATGACAATCACAACGTTTACCCGCCGGAACATCCGTTGTGCGACTCTTTCGGCGGTTTTACCATGCTGAAATTGCCGGAACTGAGTTATGACGCTGTGATCCGTGCGCTGCGCAGCGGCGATTTCTACTGCTCCACCGGTCCCGAACTGCAGGAACTGTACATTCGCGGCGATACGTTGTGTGTGCGCTGCAGCCCGGTGGAAAAAATCTACCTGATCACCGGGGGACGCCGTTGCCAGATGAAAGTAGCTGCCCCCGGGGAAACCGTCTGCGAGGCCGCATTCCCCCTGCGCGGGGACGAAGGGTATGTGCGGGTGGACTGCCGCGACGCCTTCGGCCGCCACGCATACTCCAACGCCGCCTTCCTGGATACATTATGAAAGGGTTTTTCATGGATATTCGATTGTTTCAGCATGCGCTGACCGCTGCGTCGGAACAGGTGCGCGTCAATCTGCCGTACTTCGGCACGGCGTTTCCGCTTCCCTGTACCGAACGGGGGGTCTACCCTGCCGGGATCAACACCGACTGGACCACCGGTTTTTACACCGGCATGTGCTGGCTGGCCTATGAGGCCACCGGTGATACAATGTTTCGCGAAGCGGCCGCGCAGCAGGTGCAAAGCTTTGCCGACCGGCTGAAAACCGGCGAGAATGTGGAGCACCACGACATGGGTTTTTTGTACACGCCCTCCTGCGTGGCGGCGTGGAAACTGATTGGCGATCCCGTCGGACGGGACGCAGCGCTGGCCGCTGCCCGTAAGCTGATGGGCCGTTTTCAGCCGGTAGGGCAATTTTTTCAGGCCTGGGGCCGTCCGGGCGACCCGTCGGAATACCGGCTGATCATTGATTGCCTGCTGAATCTGCCGCTGCTGTACTGGGCGTCGGAGGAAACGGGTGATCCGCTGTTTTCGCAACGCGCCGACGCACATACCGCCACCGCCGCGAAAACGCTGTTCCGGCCGGACGGCTCCACCGCGCACACCTGCTACATGAACCCCGCCACCGGCGAGCCCGCCCGCGTGATGACCGCCCAGGGCTACCGCGCCGACAGCGCCTGGGCGCGCGGCCAGGCCTGGGGCGTGTACGGCATGGCGCTGGCCTGCCGTCGTACCGGCAACCCCGGGTACCGGCAGATCTTCCGGCGTACACTGCGCTTTTTCCTCGACCGGCTGCCTGATGACCGGCTTCCCTACTGGGATCTGGTGTTCCGTACCGGCGATGAGCCGCGGGATTCCTCGGCTGCGGCCATCGCGGTATGCGGAATGTATGAGATGCTGCCCCTGCTGCCCAAAGAGGAAGCCGCCGAGGCGCTTGCGGCTGCGGACGAAATGCTGCTTGCGCTGACTCGCCTTTGCACCGTGCCCGTGCGCCCCGGCGGCGGATTGCTGGCCCACGGCGTTTATTGCAAAGCCAGCCCCTACAACACCGTAAAAGACTACGGTGTGGATGAATGCAACCTGTGGGGCGATTATTTTTACATGGAAGCTCTGGTGCGCCGCACCCGCCGCTGGGAGCCTTACTGGTGAGCGGGCGTGTGTGTACCCGGCTGGAGCATCCCGCCCAGGGCAGCCGGTTGTTTGTACTGTGCTGGCTTGCCTATGCGTCGGCCTATGTGGGGCGCTACAACTATTCCGCCGTAATGGGCTGCCTGCTGGACGAGGGAGCGCTTTCCCTCCAGGCAGCGGGCGCCGTGTCCACCGCCTACTTCGGCTGTTATGCCGTCGGGCAGGTGCTTAGCGGCTTCCTCTCGGGCAGATTGTCCCCTTACCGCATGATTTTTGCCGGGCTGAGCCTGGCGGGCGTATGCAATCTGATGATGGGCGTGGTGCCTCCGGCCGCAATGGCGGCGGTGTGGGCCTGTAACGGCGTTTTCCAGGCGATGCTGTGGCCCCCCATTGTACGGCTGTTTGCCGAAGCCATGCCGCTGTGTCAGCAAAAGAACGCGTGTGTGAGCATCAATTCCACCACGCCCGCAGGTACACTGGTTTCCTATGCATTCAGCGCAGCAGTGCTGCAATTTTCACGGTGGAATGCTGTTTTTCGCAGTTGTGGCATCCTTATGCTTGTGGTCGCCGCCGTTTGGATGGTTTGCACCCGTGATCTTCGCACCGCCAGCGCGCCGCAGCCTGCGCCCTCCGCCGGGCGCACCGCGCGCAGACCACGCGGCGTGTTTGCCGTCATGGCGGCGTCCGGTCTTTTCTGGGCCGTCGTCCCCGTCATCCTGCACGGCAGCCTCAAGGACGGCGTCACCGCCTGGGTCCCCAGCCTGATTCAGCAAAGCTTCTCCGTCAGCCCGGCTTTTTCCGCCGCCGTCACCATGGTGCTGCCGGTGGTCAATCTGGCGGGCGCGTACGCCGCCGGCTGGGCCGACCGGCATGTTTTCCGCAACGAATTCAAAACCGCCGGCGCGTTGTTCGCGCTGGCCGCCCTCTGCCTGACGCTGCTCCCGCCGGCCGCCGAAAAAACATTGGCGGGCACTGTGCTGCTGCTCGCCGTCACCACCGCCTCCATGCTGGGCGTCAACACGCTGTTTATCGGCGTCATTCCGGTGCGCGCCGGGCGCGCCGGCGGCGCGGCGGCGATCTCTGCGCTGCTCAACGCGGCCACCTATGCGGGCGCCTCGCTGTGCAGCGGCGTCATCGGCACGGCAGTGGAGCACACCGGCTGGGCCGTCACCTTTACCCTGTGGCTGGGTATGGCGCTGACCGCCGGCACGGTCAGTCTGCTGTGTTCCCGCCGGTGGGACCGTTTCTGCTGCAAGGAGGATGATATATGACCATTCCGTTCTGGGCGCCCGATCCGGGTGCCGCCGCGCGGGAGGTACAGGCACGTTTTCCCGGGGAAGCCGCGCGCATCGTGCAGCGTGCGCGGGAGATCTGCCGCCGCACTTTCGTGTTTCAGGATCCATGGGAGATGGAGCGCACCAGCGAGCCGGTCTGTTTCGACGGACCGATCGACTGGGTCTCCACCCCCAACGGCGACGCTGAATGGGTTTATGCCCTCAACCGGCACACTACCTTTCTCAACCTGGCCAGGGCCTGGCGTTTTACCGGCGATGATGCTTTCGCGCATGCTTTTTCCGAACAAATGATCGATTGGTTGGATCGCGTCCCCCATACTTCCGCTGCAGAGTCCACCGCCTGGCGTGCACTGGAGGCCGGACTACGCTGCGAAAACTGGCTGCGTGCGCTGCAGCTGTTTGAAGGCGCTCCGTTGCCCGAGAAACTGCGCCCCGCCGCAGAGGAAAGCCTGCAGGAGCACGGCCGTTTTCTGGTCCGTTCCCACGGGCCGTTCCAAAAGCTGAGCAACTGGGGCGTGCTGCAGGATCACGGCCTGTTTCTGCTGGGGCTGTACTTTGATCAGGCCCGCTGGACGGCACTGGCACTGGCACGCATGGCCGAAAACCTGCAAAACGCCCTTCTGGCCGACGGCGTTCAGTGGGAGCAAAGCCCCATGTACCACTGTGAGGTACTGCAGGCCGTTTCGGACACGGTACTCAACGCACGGCGTACCGGCACGCCGCTTCCGGCAGGGTTCGAGGACGACGTACATCGCATGTTCATTGCGCTGGCCGCCTGGATTAAGCCGGACGGCCGCCTTCTGTGCCAGAGCGACAGCGACGCCATTGACGCCCGCGGGCTGCTGGCAAAAGGAGCGCTTCTGTTTGGAGACAGGACACTGCACGCCGCCGTGGGCGACATGCTGCCCTGCGAGGTACTGTGGGATTTCGGTCCCGGGTGCGCAGAGTTCTTCGCCGCGCCGGCTGCTGCCGCGCCTGCGGACGGCATCGTGTCCAAAGCTCTGCCGGACAGCGGCAACTATATGCTGCGGGCAGCCCCCGGGAAGGATACCGCCTGGCTGCACCTGCACGGCGGCAGTCTCGGCGGCGGCCACGGCCACGCCGACCTGCTGCACATCGATTTGTACCATCGGGGCGAGGATGTGCTGCTGGATGCCGGGCGCGGCACCTACGTGGACGGCCCGCTGCGCCGCCGGCTGAAAAGCCCCGCCGCCCACAACACGCTGCGCCTGGATGGGCAGGACTTTACCGTTTACCGGGACACCTGGAGCTGGGCGCAAGTCGCAACGCCGCTGCCGGCCGAGTACCGTTTCACCCCCGAGGCCGACTACCTGTGTGCCGGGCACCTGGGGTACGGCATACCCGTACAGCGAAAAGTTTTGTTTTTAAAGCCGGACATTTTTGTTCTGTTCGATTTATGCCGGTGCAAAGGTGTTCATACCGTGGAGCAAAATTTTCAGTTTGGGCCCGGCGATCTGACGGTACAGGGGCGCTCCGCCCGCTGGCAGGGCCGCAGGGCACAGGCGCATCTGCAGTTTTTGCATAGCGGCTCCGCTGAACCGTACCGGGGTGAGGTTTCCCCTGCCTATAATACGCTGCTTTTCGCACCGGCGCTGCGCGTGCAAACACAGGTGGAGGGGCTTTGCCCGCTGGTGACGGTGATCAGCCTGGACACCGCCATCTTGGCACAGTTGCTCCCCGTGACCACGCCCGGCGGTGATCCGCTTCCCCCCAGCGCCGCCCAGGCGGTGCGACTTGAAAAAGGCGGTCAAACCTGCACTGTACTTTTGACCCATGCCGCCGGCCCGTGGGACGCAGGCCTGCTTTCCGCGGGCGGCTGTTCCGGCCACGGGCGCGCGCTGGTATTTACCCCCCATACCCCGGGCGGCCTGTGCCTGGCCCGCTGACCGAAACCGACCACAATGAAGGGAGAAACCTGATATGAGTGAACCGATCCGAGGCCGAGTGACCATTCCTACCGATATGGACGTGGTGCCCGAAACGCTGGCGCTGATGGAACGCTGGGGTGCGGACGCCATCCGTGACTGCGACGGCACCGATTTTCCCAAAGAACTGAAGGACGCCGGTGCAAAAGTGTATGCCACCTACTACACCACCCGCAAGGACAATGCCTGGGCCAAAGCCAATCCGGACGAGGTGCAGCAGTGCTATATCATGACCGGCTTTTATACCGCCGCCGGCGGTCCGCTGTCCATTCCGCTGATGCAGGGCATTTCGCCCGAGCTGATGCAGCCCAACACCCGCGATGACATTACCCGCTGGTGGGAAGTCATGGACCGTACCGCCGCCTGTCCGCTGGATCCCGCCGCCTGGCATTACGACGAAACATCCGGCTGTGTGGTCATCGACACGCCCTGTCCCTACCATGAATATACCGTCAGTTTTCTCGCTTACCTGATCTGGGACCCGGTGCACATGTACAACTCGGTCACCAACAACTGGCAGGGCGTCGAACACCAAATCACTTTCGACGTGCGCCAATCCAAGACCCACAAATACACGATGGAGCGCCTGCGCCGCTTTATCGAGAGCCATCCCTATGTGGACGTGATCCGGTATACCACATTTTTCCACCAGTTTACGCTGATGTTCGACGAGCTTCGCCGCGAAAAATACGTGGACTGGTACGGCTATTCCGCCTCGGTCAGCCCCTACATTCTGGAGCAGTTCGAACGGGAGGTCGGCTACCGGTTCCGCCCCGAATTTATCATCGATCAGGGTTACTACAACAACCAGTACCGTGTTCCAAGCAAAGAATACCGCGATTTTCAGGCGTTCCAGCGCCGGGAGGTATCCAGGTTGGTGCGGGAAATGACCGATATCACCCATGAATACGGCAAGGAAGCCATGATGTTCCTGGGCGATCATTGGATCGGTACCGAACCGTTTATGCCGGAATTCCGCACCGCCGGTGTGGACGCGGTGGTGGGCAGCGTGGGAAACGGCAGCACGCTGCGGCTGATTTCTGACATTCCGGGTGTGAAATACACCGAAGGACGCTTTTTGCCGTATTTCTTCCCCGACGTGTTCCGGGAGGGGGGCGACCCCGTACGCGAGGCAAAGGAAAACTGGGTCACCGCCCGGCGTGCCATTCTGCGCAAACCCATCGACCGTATCGGGTACGGCGGGTATCTCAAACTGGCCTGCGAATTTCCGGAATTTCTTGACTATGTGGAAAGTGTCTGCAACGAGTTCCGTGAACTGTACCGCAATATCCAGGGTGCCGCACCCTACTGCGCCAAAACGGTTGCGGTTCTCAACTGCTGGGGCAAAATGCGTTCCTGGGGCTGCCATATGGTGCACCACGCACTGTACCAGAAGCAGAATTACAGCTACGCTGGCGTGATCGAAGCGTTGTCCGGCGCGCCGTTTGACGTCAAGTTCCTGAGTTTTGACGACATCAAAACCGATCCCCATGTGCTGGACCGCGTGGATGTGCTGATCAACGTAGGCGACGGCGATACCGCCCACACCGGCGGTTGTGTCTGGGAGGATCCGGATATCGCTGCCGCAGTGCGCGGATTCGTGTACAACGGCGGTGGACTGATCGGGGTCGGCGAGCCGGGCGGCCACCAGTACCAGGGGCACTATTTACAGCTCGCTACCGTGCTGGGTGTGGAGAAGGAGACCGGTTTCACCCTCAATTATGACAAGTATAACTGGGAAGAGCACCCCGGACATTTTATTCTTGCGGATGGTGTCCCGGAGTTCGGCGAAGGGAAAAAGAGCATTTACGCTTATGAGGGAACCGATATCCTGGTCCAGAAGGACAAAGAGGTGCAGATGGCGGTGCATGAATACGGCCGCGGCCGCGGTGTGTACATCAGTGGACTTCCGTACAATTTCCTGAACAACCGGGTGCTTTACCGCAGTATTCTGTGGAGCAGCCACGCCGAGTCGGAACTGGAACGGTGGTACAGCGCCAACTACAATGTGGAAGTGCACGCCTATGTGGAGAACGGAAAATATTGCGTGGTGAATAACACCTACACACCACAGGACACTACGGTTTATCGCGGCGACGGCAGCAGTTTTGCGCTGCACCTGGAAGCCAACGAGATCCGCTGGTATGGAATCTGACGGAGGACCGGTATGAAACTGAAGCTGAAAATCATCGGTGAGGGCGGAACCACCCTCGCGGCCAGTGTACCGGGCGAAACGACAAGTCTTGCATACATGGCCGCCTACCGGGAGGGTGATGTGATCTGCCTGGAAGCCGACCGGGACGGCACTTTTTGCGAGATCCAGCTGGACGACGCCATGCAGCCCGCCATTGTCCGGCTGGCCGGCCGCGCATTGTTCTGGCACATCCCTTTCGGTGAAAAGCGCAGCGCCCTCTCCCCTAAAGCTTTTATGGGGAATTGCCACCTGTTGACCGCACGTCTGCTGGAAGGCCAGGAGCTTTATTCCCGACGCAATCTGGCAAAGAATCCTTATGACGGCTTTGCGGAAGGCGGTCTTTCCCCCCACGCAAGCGCCAACGTGGAGACACGGGATGAGGCGGTATTTGCTGCCCGCAACGCCATTGACGGTATTTTTGCCAACCACTCCCACGGGGGATTCCCTTATGGCAGCTGGGGAATCAATCGCCGCGCGGACGCCCAATGGACGCTGGAGTTCGGCGCTCCGGTGTGCCTGGACGAACTCCGTCTGACGCTTCGCAGTGATTTCCCCCACGACAGCTACTGGGGCAGCGCGTCAGTCGTGTTCAGCGACGGCAGCACCGAGCAATTATTTTTAAAAAAGACCGACCAGCCACAGATTTTCCCGATCGAGCCCCGAACCGTCACCTCACTGACCCTGAAGGACCTGGTCCGCGCCAAGGGGGAGGATTCGCCCTTCCCCGCCCTGACCCAGCTGGAAGCCTGGGGTTCTTACCCGCTTCCGGAACGCTGAGCACGTTTTTTACCCGGTTGACGCACGGCGCCAAGGAACAGCTCCCGTAAAAACGAACCCAAGACAAAAGGCCCCCTGATGCAGCAAAAGAAACCTGCATCAGGGGGTTTTCTGTAACTCAGGAAGGACTCCGGCTGTTGCTTACAGCATGGCGCTGTCGTGGATTAAAAATTGCACGTCGTTCTGCGAAACCTGGTATTCCTGCCGGTGGTTGGTACCGGTAAATCGCAACGTCCCGTTCTGCCAGGCCGTCAGTGTGGTGAACGTCATCGGCTCCCAGCTCAGATACCCCAGCGGTACGGTGGCGAACAGCGTCCGCTCCCGGCAGCAGCTCCGGTACAGCGTTCCCTGCATGTTGGTGTGGGCGTAGAACAACTCTCCATCATAGATCAGAAGATTGAGCTTGTTGTGCGGGGCCAGGTCGCACACCAGACCGTCCACCACGGTAAAGCGCTCCTGCGCGGTCAACGCTCTGCCCTGCCTTGCCTGACAGGCATCCACCCGGTCAATCAGAGCCAGCAGAATGCGCTCGCTGTCCGTTTCTCCCTGCTGAGCCTTGCAATACTGTGTCAGCGGATTTTGAAACAGGGTCCCGTTGTGGGCCAGCGTCCAGGTGCGCCCCCAGCCATCCCGCCGCACAAAAGGGTGGGTGTTTGCGTAGTCCAGTTTTCCGCGTGTGGCAAGGCGGATGTGCGCAATGCAGTTCCGTGCACACACCGAAGTGCTGAGCCGCTGCTGCAAATAGGCGCTGCGCGCCGCCGGCACCGGCTCCTTTTCCAGGCCGGCCGCCTCCGGGTAGAGCAGTGCCAGTCCCCAGCCGTGGGGATGGCGCAGGCTATGGCTGTAAAACTCCTCCAGAAGATCGCGTACGTCGAAGTCACGCGCAGTGGTCATTCCAAACAGCTCACACATGGGCATTCTCCTGGTTGCGGCGCGCCATTGCAAGCCCTTTGGCCACAAAATCGCCCGCATACTCCCGCCGGATGATCCAGGCGTAGCGCGTTTCCGGATCGATAAACTTTTGCCGCTCGAAATCCAGCACCGGCAACAGGTCGGGCAGCAGATCGCGATAGAAATCCCTCATCTGTTCCAGCACGGCCAGTGCGGTGTCCGCCACAGACGTCGCCCTGCCGTTTGGCATCATGATCTTGACTGTTTTCAAATCGTAATGGGCGGCGTTTTTAAAATTCTGTACCGCCTGCACCTGATCGCGGGCAAGCAGCACCCTCCGGGGCTGCGCCGCCAGCCAGAGCAGGAAAAGATGAATAAATTCCACATCCCGCACGTCAATGCCCGCAGGTGCCAACGGGTTCAGGTCCACCATGCGCAGTTCGATGTGATTGACACCCTGGCGAAGGTTTTCCAGCGTATTTTCTCCCGCCGGTTTCAGCCGGATGGGATAGTACAATTCGGTGGCATACCGGAGCATCCCATCGTCCAGATACCGCTGGATACTGTCCACATAGGCATCCAGCCCGGAATAATTGAATACCGGCGTAAAGCAGTTCCAGTACCCCAGCTCGCTGCACCGCACCGATGCCATGCCGCAGAAGGCGGCTCCGCCCTGCCTGCCCTTCTCCCAGTACGACTGGTCGGTCAGCGGACTGGCCGCCGTAACTGCCGTAACCAGCCAGCCGTATGCGGCTGCTTTTTCGGCCAGTTCCACATAAAGGTGGTCCTTGTACTCCTGCATCGTCCAGCCTTTGCCGGCAACAGCGTGGGCCGCAGCCAGCAAATCCTCGTCGAAGGAGAAGTTTACATGGATTCCGCACAGTGTCATTTTATACCGGCCGTACCGGTCTGACAGATATTCCCGGTAGGCGGTTTTGCCCGCCAGTTCACCGGTAAACCGTGCCACCGGCACATCCGCTTCGCTGCGCAGAAACGCCGGGTTGGAAAAGGGCCACAGATATTCCCGCGGCGTCTGCTGCGCAAGGCGCCGCTGAATGGCCTTGTCATACCCGACCAGTGATTCCACCGCCTGCCGTGCGCCGGGCAGCGCAGGCGTGTTGATCTCTGTCTGGTTTTCGCAGAAGTCGCGCACGATATGGGCGTCTTCTGCAAACGGATGCGGCGTATGCGCCATGCGGCCTTGTCCGTCCACCCGCAGGTTTTCCTTCTCCAGGCCGAAATGTCCATGCAGCAGGCGTTCGCGCACGGCAGGTTCCCGCACCGGCAGCATACCGTCCACCCCTTTCTCCTATCATTATAGTAGGAATATACCATGTTCCGCAAACACTTGTCAAGCCAAATTTCCTATATTCCT
>JBJEYG010000053.1:0-2382 GCA_051886555.1 Gemmiger sp. | reverse complement strand
GAGTTCATCTACGACGAGATGATCACCCATGTGCCCATGGCGGTGCACACCGGCATCAAGGACATTCTGGTGATCGGCGCGGGCGACGGCGGCGTGGTGCGCGAACTGACCCGCTACGACCGGGTGGAACGCATCGACCTGGTGGAGATGGACCCCATGGTGGTGGAGGCCTGCCGCGCGTTCCTGCCCGGCAACGCCTGCCGCATGGACGACCGCCGGGTGCACATCTACTTTGAGAACGCCCTCAAGTTCATTCGCCGCTGCGAGTCGGAGTATGACCTGATCATCGTGGACTCCACCGATCCCTTCGGCCCGTCGGAGGGGCTGTTCACCCGCGAGTTTTACGGCAACTGCTACAACGCCCTGCGTGAGGATGGCATTATGGTCAACCAGCAGGGAAGCCCCTTCTACAAGCAGGACGCCGAGGCGATGCAGCGCAGCCACAAACGCATTGCCAGCACCTTCCCGGTCAGCCGGGTATACCAGGCGCACATTCCCACCTATGCGGCCGGTTACTGGCTGTTCGGCTTCGCCAGCAAAAAGTATCACCCGGTGGATGACCTGAATGCCTCCGCCTGGATGGCGCTGAACCTGCGCACCCGTTACTATACCACCCGGCTGCATGTGGGTGCGTTCTATCTGCCGGCCTTCCTGGAAGAAATGCTGCAGGAGGTGGAGTGAGATGCTCAGACGAAATGTGGAAACCTTCCTGGGCTGTGACAGCGAATACCGCACCGCCGACCTGGTATTGTACGGCGCGCCCTTTGATTCCACCACCAGTTTCCGGCCGGGCGCGCGCTTCGGCCCGTCGGCCATGCGCCATGAGAGCTTCGGGCTGGAGACCTACAGCCCCTACCAGAACGCCGATCTGACCGACTGCGAGGTGTTCGACAGCGGCGACCTGGAGTTGTGCTTCGGCAGCGCCGGGAGCGCCCTCAACGACATTGAATCCCGCGCGGCGGAGATCCTGCGGGACGGCAAATTCCCGCTGCTGCTGGGCGGCGAGCATCTGGTGACGCTGGGCGCCGTGCGCGCCGTGGCGCGGTGCTGGCCGGACGTGCACATCGTCCATTTCGACGCCCATGCCGACCTGCGGGACGACTACCTGGGCGCGCCGCTCAGCCATGCCTGCGTGCTGCGCCGTTGCCACGACCTGGTGGGCGACGGGCGTATTCACCAGTTCTGCATCCGCAGCGGCGACCGGGAGGAATTCCGCTTCGCCGCCGCCCACACCGACCTGCACCCCTTTGGCTTCGACGGGCTGGATGAGCTGGTGGCCTGGCTGCGGGAGACGAAGGTGCCGGTCTACTTTACCATCGATCTGGATTGCCTGGACCCCGGCGTGTTCCCCGGCACCGGAACGCCGGAGGCGGGCGGCGTCAGCTTTGTGCAGCTGCTGGACGCGCTACGCAAGGTGTGCACTGCCCGCGTGGTGGGCGCCGACGTGAACGAACTGGCTCCCATGCTGGACGCCACCGGCGTTTCCACCGCGACCGCCTGCAAGGTGCTTCGTGAACTGATCCTGGCGCTGTGCGCCAACCGTCCCCAACTGTAAACCGAGAGGAGATTTTATCATGAGCAAAGTTTTGGTCATCGGCTGCGGCGGCGTGGCAAGCGTCGCCATTCACAAGTGCTGCCAGCTCAGCGAGGTGTTCACCGAGCTGTGCATTGCCAGCCGCACCAAGTGCAAATGCGACCGGCTGGCCGCCGAGCTGGCACCCCACACCGCCACCCGCATCACCACCGCCCAGGTGGACGCGGACGATGTGCAGCAGCTCATCGACCTGATCCGCGCCTACGGGCCGGATCTGGTGATGAACATTGCCCTGCCTTACCAGGATCTGACCATCATGGACGCCTGCCTGGCCTGCGGCGTCAATTACATGGACACCGCCAACTACGAGCCGGAGAACACCGACGACCCCGCCTGGCGCGCCGTGTACGAAAAGCGCTGCAGGGAGGAGGGCTTCTCGGCCTATTTTGACTACTCCTGGCAGTGGGCGTACCGCCGGAAGTTCGAGGAGGCCGGCTTGACCGCTCTGCTGGGCTGCGGCTTTGACCCGGGCGTGACCCAGGCCTACTGCGCCTGGGCAAAAAAACATGAGTTCGACACCATCGACACCATCGACATTCTGGATTGCAACGGCGGCGACCACGGCTATGCCTTTGCCACCAACTTCAACCCGGAGGTCAACCTGCGGGAGGTGTCCGCCCCCGGCAGCTACTGGGAGGACGGCCACTGGGTGGAGGTGCCCGCCATGAGCATCAAGCGGGAATACGAGTTCGACCAGGTGGGACGCAAGGACATGTATCTGCTGCACCACGAGGAGATCGAGTCGCTGGCCAAAAATATCCCCGAGGCAAAGCGCATCCGCTTTTTCA
>JBJEYG010000052.1:0-2386 GCA_051886555.1 Gemmiger sp. | reverse complement strand
AAGATCCAGGTATTCTGTGCCGACAGCATCGACCGGGAAAGCTGGGACAACGAGGGCCCTTGCCGGCCCCGCATTGAGATGCAGGAGCGCTGGTACAATTACATCTGCGAGGAACTGATGCCCCGCGTGCTGCAGATCAACCGGGAGTGCGGCCCTGACCACACCGGCCATGTGATCGCAGCCGGCGCAAGCATGGGCGCAGCGCATGCGGTTAACTTCTACCTGCGCCGCCCGGATCTGTTCAACGGTACCATCGCGCTCAGCGGTGTATACTCCGCCCGGATGTTCTTCGGCGATTACATGGATGATCTGGTTTACCGCAACAGCCCCTGCGATTATATGCGCAATCTGCCGGCGGATCATCCCTATATCGACATGTACAACCATGCCGATAAATTCATCATGTGCTGCGGCCAGGGCGACTGGGAAGGCCCGCTGCTGGAGTCTACCCGTGAATTGGCGGGTATTCTGGAACAGAAAGGGATCCATGCCTGGGTGGATATCTGGGGTACCGATGTTGCCCACGATTGGGTATGGTGGAAGAAACAGTTCCCGTACTTCCTGGAGCAGATCGTCGGGAAACCGTAAGCAGGAAAGAGGATGTTATGAACTTGCGCCAGGATGAGATCCGGCAAAAGCGTGATTTCCGGTGCCTGGTAATCACCATTTTGGTGCTGCTGCTGCCGGTATTCATCATTGCACTGTATAACCGTCCCTCGGCGGATGACTACACATATGGCCAGCGTACTTACGCAGCGCTGCAGCAGTACGGTTTTAATTTGCCCAAGCTGGTGGCGGCCGCCTGGGATAGTGATATGTATTTCTTTAATAACTGGCAGGGACTCTATAGCTCCGGCTTTTTACTGGCGCTTCAGCCGGCGATTTTCGGTACAAAGTGGTATGCGCTTACCACCTTCCTTGTGGTTGGCATATTGTATGTCTCGCTATGGGCCTTGTTCCGCTGTCTGGCCAGGCAGTTACTGCCCGGCACACGATATGTGGCCCCCACGATGGCCTTGCTCTTTACCTATGCCTTTGTGGAGGGGATGCCAAACCAGGTGGAAGGGCTTTACTGGTTTAACGGTGCGATGAATTACATTCCGTACTTTGCACTCACATTGATCAGTACGGGGATCCTGACGGGGATGTACTTCCAGCCTGCCAAAAGCCTGCCCACAGCCAAAGCGGTGGTACGCACCGTGGTATGCTGCGTGTTGTGTGCGCTCATTTCCGGCGGTCATCAGGTAGTCAGCGCGCTGAATCTGCTTTTGCTGTTGATCCTGATTGCTGTCTATGCCCGCAAGAAGCGGTTTTGGCCGGTACTTCCGTTTCTTTCCGGGCTCATTGGACTGGTTGTCAACATCACTTCGCCCGGCACGCGGGTCCGCACTTCCGGGTTCAGCTCCGCCTCCATGCCGGAGGCCATCATCAAGAGCTTTATCCTGGCGGCGCTCGAATGGATCCGCTGGCTGGATGTACCGCTTCTCTGCCTGCTTGTACTGCTTACGCCGGTTTTGCTGCGGCTGGTGAAAAGCGACCGCTTGAGTGATCGCATATTCCGGTTTCCGTTGTGGCCTCTGGCTGTAACTTTTGTGCTCATGTGGGGCATGATCTGGCTGCCGTCCTACACCATGGGCGGTATCGGCCCGGGGCGGCTGATCAATATTGTATGGATGACCTTTGTATTGGGACTTAGTACCGGATATGCCTGCCTGTTGGGATGGTTGACCCGGATTCGAGGTGTTTCGGCAATCCAGTCTCTTGCGAGCAGAATGAAGAAACATCCGCGCAAAGTATCGCTGGCCTGTGTGGCAATGCTGCTTTGCATGGGATGTATCGGCAGTCATACGGTCAAAGAAGGGCTGGATAATCATTTTGCAACCAGTTTGGAAGCTCTTTATGAGTTGGGGGAGGGAACTCCTCAGGCGTATGCCGCTGCGCTGGATGAGCGTGACGCCGTTCTGCGGGATTCTTCGCAGCCAGATGTAACGATCCGCCCGCTGACCGATGAGGAAAAGCCCTATCTGCTGTATTTTAGCGATGTGACCCCCGGCCCCGACCGGTGGGGGTTGACAACTTATTACGGCAAGAACTCTATCGAGGTAAAGCAATAGCAAGGCAAGAAAAAGGAGACGCAGTTGACAGCGTCTCCTCTTTTCTTTGCTGTACGGATAAAACGGGTGTGGATCACAAACGGAACCTGTGAGTAAGAAAAGATCGCAGATTCCCTGCGCAGAGCTGTGTTGCAACACAGAAAAGCGGCACAAGGCAGATCAGAATCCCGCCGCGCACAATGCTGCGACCTGAAAAAGACGGCAACCGGCAGAAAACCAGGTCTATGCCCCATGTCCACAATGCGTGCCAGATAAAAATGGCCGAACTTCGA
>JBJEYG010000051.1:0-2395 GCA_051886555.1 Gemmiger sp. | reverse complement strand
TTTCTGTTCGGTCGTTTTCACCGTACATGTTTTGCAAAGGCTCCAACGCAATGTTCTGCCTTTCTTCCCTGCAGGGTACGCATGCGTCCGGGGAAAAAATTTGCATTTTCGCGGCGAATGGTCTTGACAAAAGTTTCAAAATCCGGTATGCTAATTAAGCGCTCGTAAGCGCGAAGCAGATAGGGGCATAGCTCAGTTGGTAGAGCAGCGGTCTCCAAAACCGCGTGCCGAGGGTTCGAATCCTTCTACCCCTGCCAAGAAGGCCACGATAAGCATTGCTTGTCGTGGCTTTTCTGCTGCTTTTGGGGTGCCGCCGGCAAGACGAGGGGCAGCGGCATGAATTTGGAAAGGATTGAAAGGGAAAGAAGAGCATCATGACAAAAGATCTGACGCACGGCAGCCCGTTGAAGGTGCTGCTGCTATTTACCATTCCTCTGGCACTGGGTAATCTGTTTCAGCAGTTTTACTCCCTGGCCGATACCATTATTGTCGGTCGTTTCGTGGGGGTAGGCGCACTGGCGGCCGTAGGTTCCACCAGTGCAGTCAACTACCTGGTGCTGGGTTTTGTAATCGGGCTGTGCAATGGCTTTGCTATCCCCATCGCACAACTTTTCGGCGCAAAGGATTTCAGCGGCATGCGCCGTCATGTATCCAATGCGGTATGGCTCTGCTGCCTGTGGGGCGCGGTTCTTACCGTGCTGACGGTAGTGCTCACCCGTCCTATCATGGAGCTGATGCAGACCCCGATCGACATCATTGACGATGCGTCGACGTACATCGGCTGGATCTTTGCAGGTATCCCGTTTGTGTTTTTGTATAACATGGTTGCGGCCATCATGCGCGCACTGGGCGACAGCCGTACCCCTCTGTTCTTTCTGCTGCTGACCAGCGTGCTGAACATTTTTCTGGATCTTTTGCTGATTCTCGGTTTTGATCTGGGTGTGACCGGTGCAGCGGTTGCCACTGATGCGGCGCAGGCAGTTTCCGGTGTTCTGAGCACTATTTATCTGATTTGCAAGTTTGATGTACTGAAACTGCAGCCCGGAGAAGGGCGGCTGCAGTATGGCGTTTGCCGCCGCCTGTCCGCTATGGGAATCCCCTTTGGCCTGCAGTGCACCATTACCGCCATCGGCAGCGTTGTCATGCAGAGCGCGGTCAACGTACTGGGCAGCACGGCCGTGGCGGCTGTGACCGCAGCCGGAAAAACCAACAATCTGTTGACTGTTCCTTATGAAAGCCTCGGTACCGCCATGGCTACATACGCCGGGCAGAATCTGGGCGCGGCCCGGTTGGACCGGGTGAACCAGGGTGTCAACCGTGGTTTGGGAATCTGTGTGGTATACTCGGCGGCTTCCATGGCGCTGATCTACCTGTTTGACCGGTCCGTTTTTTCACTGTTTCTGGAAACGAATACTGCGACGGAGATTTTCGACGCCGCGCACCAGTACCTTGTATGGAATGGGTGGTTTTATCTGCTTCTGGGTGCGTTGATCGTGTGGCGTTACGCCATTCAGGGTCTGGGATACTCCACCCTGGCCATGATGGCAGGCGTGGCCGAGATGATCGCACGCACGCTGGTTGCTTTGGCGCTGGTTCCGGTACTGGGGTATTTCGGTGCATGCCTGGCCAATCCGGCCGCCTGGATTGCCGCCTGTCTGTTTCTGTTTCCTGCCTACCGCTGGACGCTGCGTCATCTGGAAAACCTGCTTCAGGCCGGACGGCTGCGGGTACAGATCAGCAATGGATGATATTTCGCCGTATGGATGCTTCGCCGCCCTGCACGGACGGCTTTCTTCTTGCTTTTCTCCGATAAAATGTGCCAATTCCAGGCAAAATTCACACTTTTCCCTTGCCCTGCGCGACACGGGAAAGTATAATAAGACATAACTCGTATTCTGATAGAGGGAAAGAGGAAGATCATTATGCAGGAAAAGAAACCGTTCATCACGTTGGAACAGGCGCAGGGCATCATTGCGGACATACCCACGCCGTTCCACCTTTATGACGAGAGGGGCATCCGGGAAAATGCCCGTCTCGTCAACAAAGCGTTTGCCTGGAACAAAGGTTTCAAGGAATACTTTGCCGTCAAAGCGACACCCAACCCCTATTTGATGCAGATTTTGCGGGAAGAGGGCTGCGGCGTGGATTGTTCCAGCTACACTGAGTTGCTGCTCAGCGAGGCGGTGGGCTTCCACGGTGAGGAGATCATGTTCTCTTCCAATGAGACGCCGGTTCAGGATATGAAGAAGGCCTACGATCTGGGCGCATTCATCAATCTGGATGATCTGACCCATGTGGATTTTCTGGAGCGTGCAGCGGGTATTCCCAAAACGGTGTGCTGCCGCTTTAACCCGGGCGGTACGTTCGATCTGGGTAACGGGATCATGGACAATCC
>JBJEYG010000050.1:0-2400 GCA_051886555.1 Gemmiger sp. | reverse complement strand
TGCCGAGGCGCTGGGGTATGACGTGAAGGAATTCGCTGCGCTCGGCCTGTTTGCCGACCGTCCGGTGGACATGGGCAGCCGCTGCACTGTCTTTATGAATTCCAGCGTCAAGCAGGCGCAGAAGGACGGCGCTACCATCGAAAACATCAGCGCGGGCCTTTCCATCTCGGTGGTCAAAAACGCGTTGTACAAGGTGATCCGCTGCTCCGGTCCCGAGGAACTGGGGCGCAACATTGTGGTGCAGGGCGGTACCTTCTACAACGAGGCGGTGCTGCGCGCTTTTGAAAAAGAAATGGGCGTCAACGTGATCCGGCCGGACATCGCCGGCTTGATGGGCGCTTACGGCGCGGCGCTGTACGGGCGTAAAAATGCCGGCGAAGGTCATGGCAGCACGGTGCTGAGCGAGGAAGAACTGAAACGGTTTGAGCAGAAGGTTACCACCGTGCAGTGCAAGGGCTGCGGCAACAACTGCCAGCTGACCATCAATACTTTCGCGGGCGGCAAGCGCTACATCTCCGGCAACCGCTGCGACAAGCCGGTTACCGGCAAAGCCACCGATGACAGCCTGGATCTGTATGCCTACAAGCTGGAACAGCTGCTCAGCTACAAGCCGGTGCCCGGCCCCCGCGGCACCGTCGGCATTCCGCTGTGTCTGAACATGTATGAGCTGCTGCCGTTCTGGCACACCTTCTTTACGGCGTTGGGCTTTGAGGTCCATGTCAGCCCGGTATCCAACCGCGCGCTCTACCAGGAAGGGCAGGCGACCATCCCCAGCGATACCGCCTGCTTCCCCGCAAAGCTCAGCCACGGCCACATTGCCGAGCTTGCAAAGTGCGGCTACGACGCCATCTTCTACCCCTGCATGACCTACAATGTGGACGAAGGCCTGGGCGACAACCATTACAACTGCCCGGTGGTGGCCTATTATCCCGAAGTGCTGGCGGGCAACTGCCCCGAGCTGGAAGGCGTCAAATTCATTTACGATTATATGGACCTTTCCCGCCGCAAAGATTTTGAAAAAAAGATGCCCGCCATTCTGGCCAAATATTTCCCCGGGATCCCCGCAAAGGAAGTCCGCTCGGCCATTGACGCCGCATATATTGAATACGGGCTGCACATGCAGCGCGTGCGCGACAAGGGCGCCGAGATCATTGCCAAGGCCCGTGCCGAGGGCAAACGCATTGTGGTGCTGGCCGGCCGGCCTTACCATGTGGACCCGGAGGTCAACCACGGGATTGACAAACTGATTATCCGCCAGGGTGCGGCCGTCGTCACCGAGGACTCGGTCAGCGCGGCGGTGCAGAAATTCCCCACTTCGGTGCTCAACCAGTGGACCTACCACAGCCGCCTGTATGCCGCCGCCAAATACTGCACCACCCAGCCCGATATGGATCTGGTGCAGCTGGTTTCTTTCGGCTGCGGCCTGGATGCCATTACCACCGACGAAACGCGCGAAATCCTTCAGGCGGGCGGCAAACTGTACACCCAGCTGAAAATCGATGAGATCACCAACCTGGGCGCAGTGAACATCCGCCTGCGCAGCCTGTTCGCGGCGCTGGATGAAAAAGCCGCCGGGCAGCAGTAAGGCATAGCAAAGCGAGGCAAAACCTATGGAATACATGACCCCCAACTTTACCAAGGATATGGTAAAGACCCATAAGATCCTGATTCCCAACATGGCGGTTACCCAGTTCCGTCTGATGGCCGCCGCGCTGGAGCGGGAAGGCTATCAGGTGGAAATTTTGGGAAATTGCGGCAGCCAGGTGGCGCAGCTAGGCCTAAAATACGTTCACAACGACACCTGCTACCCGGCCCTGCTGGTCATCGGCCAGTTTATCGATGCGCTCAACTCCGGCAAGTATGATCTGGACCACACCGCATTGCTGCTGACCCAGACGGGCGGCGGCTGCCGTGCCTCCAACTACATCAAGCTGCTGCGCAAGGCGCTGGTGAAGGCCGGTTACGGAAACATTCCGGTGGCGAGCCTGAACTTTTCCGGTCTGGAAAAGGGAAGCGGTCTGCCGCTGACGGTGCCGCTGCTTCGCAAGGTCATCGCCTGCATTTTCTACGGCGACCTGATCGTGGCGCTGCGCAGCCAGGTGCACCCGTATGAGAACCACCCCGGCGACGCCGACGCCATGGCGGAAAAGTGGATCGCTATTGTGCAGGACTGGATGCGTACCGACAAGAATTACTCCGCGCCCGATATGAAAAAACAGTTCGGCGGGATCGCGGCGGATTTCGCGACCATCCCCGTCACCCGTGTACCCAAGGTCAAGGTGGGCGTCGTGGGTGAGATCTACGTCAAATATTCTCCGCTGGGCAACAACGACCTGGAAAAATTCCTGGAATCCCAGGATTGCGAGGTCAATCTGCCCGGCCTGATGGGCTTTGTGGAGT
>JBJEYG010000049.1:0-2414 GCA_051886555.1 Gemmiger sp. | reverse complement strand
CGCCACCATGCTGGAAACTTCGTACAACGCCATTCTGGGGGACATGACCGTTCGTGCACTGTGGGAGGTGCAGAACGTGATCGACTGCATTCCCGACGCCATCTGGGAGAAACCCTATGGCGGCAGACCGCTGTGGCAGCATGTATACCATATGCTGCGCAAACTGGACCAGTGGTTCATCAACCCGCGGGCGGACGACGGCATTCCCCCGCCGCTGCAGGACGATGTGACCTGGCCCGCCGGGCCGGATTCCGGCGGTACGGCTCCGCAGGGAACGATGCCGCTGCTGTCCCGCCGGGAAGTGAACGAGTATTTTTACGCCATCAAGTCACGGTTGTCGCTGTATCTGACCTCACTGCACGACGAGGATCTGCTGCAGCGCCCGGCGGGCTGCGAGTGGACGCGCTTTACGCTGATGCTGGCACAGTTCCGTCAGCTGCACATGCATATGGGGATGGTGATGGGGTTTGTGCTGGCCGAAACCGGCCTTTGCCCGCGTGTCACCGATTTGGAGAACGACATCCCCAAAGGCCCCTACCACCCTTATTTTTAAATCCGAAGGAGAGCCCTATGCCCCGTCTGAAAGCCTTTTTTACCGCCGCTGCGGCATTGCTGCTGGCCGCCTGCGCCCCCACCGCCGATGTGAACGCCGAGCCGGTCTGGCAGACGACACTGCCTGCCACCGGCGTGACCCTCGCGTTTGACCACGCGGTGACTGCCCGCGTGCAGACCCTCTCGCTGCAAGACGAGGCGGTGGAGCTGGATTTCTATTACTGTGATTCGACGCCGGTCATGCTGCTCGGCGACGCCGGGGAAGCCCGGATCACGGTGGAGTATGTGGCGCCCTCGGGTGATGGGTACCGCCTGTACACCGAGCGCCCTGCCACCCCCAAACTGGAATATACCGAGGGGCAAAAGGAGGACGGGACGCTGGTGTATGACTTTGAAACGATTTATAATTACCTGGTCACAGTGAGCAGCGACGCCGGTACAGACCGGTTTGTGCTGCTGTGCGAGACGCCTGCGCCGCAGAGCTGAGCAAAACTGGCACAAAGGGCCGTCCCGGCAAAACCGGGACGGCCCTTTTGCTGATTCAGCTTTTTTCCAGATAGACACTGGCGGAGGGGAACGCAAACTCGCAGCCTTCGGCGTTCATCACATCCATGATGGACAGATTCAGCCGGTTTTTCAGTTCGCGGAATTCCACCGGCCCGGTAGTCTTTACATAGCACCGTATCTCCACGTTGATGCTGGAATCGGCAAACTCCGAAAGATTGACTTCCACGGTGCCGGCGCACACCTCGGGCTGATTGTTCAGCAGGCCGCGCAGCGCTTCGCACAGGCTTTCCAGCCGTTCGCGGGGAGTGGAGTAGGTTACCCCCAGCTGGAAGGTCCACAAGCGGCTTTCCCGCCCGGCAATGTTCTGGATGTTGGCGGCGTAAATGGCGGAATTTTTGATGGTGATCAGCGCATTGTCCGCCGTGCGCAGCTTGGTGGAACGGAAAGAGATGTCCTCCACGGCGCCCTCCGCGCCGCCCACCACGATCCAGTCGCCCAGGCCGAACGGGTGCTCCAGCACCAGCGAGACGCCCGCCACCAGATCGGCCACGGCGTTCTGGGCTGCCAGCGAGACGGTCAGGCCGGCCAGCCCCGCGCCGGTGATCAGCGCCGTCACATCGGTGAATTCGCCTGCCACCGCGATGAGGGTCATCAGCACGACCAGCACCCGGTATACTTTCTCGAAAAAGCTGCGCATGGTACGGTTGCTTTCCAGGTCCAGATGATTCTGGGCGCTTTTCAGCAACAGGCCGCACAGCGGGCTGGAATTCCAGATCCCCCACGCGATCAGGAGCATGAAGGAAACCCGCATGGCTTTGTTGGCGATGGCGTACACGCTGACCATCCATCCGGCGGGCCAGGGGAAGGCGTAAGCCGCGCAGTACCACAGGCCGGCGCGCATCAGCAGCACGCAGGGCTCCTGAAATCCGTCGACCAGAATGTGCACCCACTCGGGCGTATGTGCGGTCAGAAGGCTGCGCACCTGGTTGAACAGGCGGCGCATCACCCGCGCGCCGAACACACCTGCCAGCACCAGCGCCGCCGCCAGTCCTACGCGAAAAAAGGAACCGTAGCCCACCAGCGACGCGCGCCAGCGGTTGAATGTCGTTGTCCAGTCTGTCATGATTTTGCTGTACCTCCGCTTTCTGGGGTGATTATACCATAGCGGGCAGGTTTTTTCAAAAAAATGCGTGCAAACGGATGCGCTGCGGAAAACCGGAAGAAAGGGGTTGCATTTTTTTAAATTCATGCTATGATAATGGCAGAAAGTCTGTTTCAGGGCGGGGTGCAATTCCCCACCGGCGGTAAAGCCCGCGACCATCCCTCCGGGGGTGCTGATTCGGTGAAATTCCGAA
>JBJEYG010000048.1:0-10735 GCA_051886555.1 Gemmiger sp. | reverse complement strand
CCTATGTGGATCTGCGGACCATCATGATGTTCGTCCTGGCCGGCCTGATACTGCTCTGCCTGCTGCGCACACAGAAGCGGTTCGGTACCGGTACCGCCGCCGGGCTGGGCGTAGCGCTGGCAATGGGGCATATCATTGTGGTGCCCTGGCTTTTTCAGTACTTTGAAGTATTCTGGATCGCGCTTGCCGCGATGGGGTGGCTGCTCAAGCGCTACGACCCCAACCGTTTGCCGGCGGGAAAGCTGGCTTTGCTGTTTTTGTGCATCGGTATGGCAACGCAGTATTTCGATTTTCTGACGGCCCCGGTGCTGACGCTCTGCCTGCCGCTGGCGGTGGTGTTGCTGGCGGATTTGCGCAGCGACACGCTGACTGCCGGCCGCCGCTGGGCAAACTTCTTCTGGCCCTGCGCCGCCTGGGCGGTTGGCTGGCTGGGCGGCTGGGCAAGCAAATGGCCGATCTCCACGCTGCTGCTGGGGCGGGACGTTCTGGGCGATGCGCTTCATCAGGCCGCCTACCGGTCGGCGGCGGGCGCAGGCGGCAGCAACCCCAGCGTGTTGCGCTCGCTGACCCGCAACCTGTTCTGCTTTTTGCCGATGAATCAGCTTCATGCGCACGGTGAGGACGTGCTGTTTGTCCTTGTGACGCTGGTTTTGGCAGCGACCCTTGCTGCGGCGTTCGTCCGTCTGGTGCGCAGTCGGCCGCCGCGCAGAAAATGGCGGGACGCGCTGCCCGCGCTGGCCTGTGCGCTGGTTCCGTATCTGTGGTTTGTGGTGCTGGCAGGGCACACCGAAGAACATTATGTGTTTTCTTACCGTAGCCAGATCGCTACCGCGTTTTTGCTGTGCGGCGTCTGGATGGCGCTTTATGAATCGCGAAGCAGGCGGGAATAGTACCCGGCCCGCAAAACAAAACGGAGGTCGAACCTATGCAAAAGCAATCGGTGCAGGTGCTGGCCCCTGCAAAACTGAACCTTTCGCTGGATGTAGCGGGGCTGCTGCCCAACAGCTACCACGACCTGGACATGGTTATGCAGACCATTACCCTGTATGAATCGATCACGCTGCGCCGCAGCAAATACCTGACCCTGTCGCTGCCCGGCAGCTTTGTGCCTGCCAATGAAAAAAACACCGCCATGAAAGCAGCGCTGGCCTTTTTCCATTATACCGGACTGCTGGCCGGGGTGGACATCACCATCCGCAAAGCGGTTCCGGTGCGCGCCGGTATGGCGGGCGGCAGTGCCGATGCCGCCGGTGTGCTGGTGGGCCTCAACGAGCTGTACGGCGCCAGGCTATCCATGAGCGAGCTTTGCGCGTTGGGGGCAACCATCGGGGCGGACGTTCCCTTTGCATTGATGGGAGGGACCTGCCGCGTCAAAGGCGTGGGTGATCTGATCAAGGCGCTGCCGCCCTGTCCGGATTGCCGGTTTGTGATCGCCATGCCCAGCGTAGGCGTTTCCACGCCGGAGGCCTTCAAAAAATATGATGAGGTGGGCAGCCCCGTCCACCCTGACTGTGAAGCCCAGGAACGGGCCATCCGCGCCGGCGACCTGCGCGCTATGTGCGCCGCTGCGGGCAACGCCCTGGAATTTTGCTCGGGCGCGATGGAAACCCCTGCCATCCGCAGCCTTTTGGACGGGCACGGCGCCATCGCCAGCCTGATGACCGGCAGCGGCGCGGCGGTGTTCGGCGTGTTCGATTCCGAACAGGCGGCCGACAACGCGGCGCAGGCGCTTCGCGCCCGGTACAGCCAGGTGTATGTGGCGCGGCCCGATACCGCCGGCGCGCGGGTGGTCTCCGTTCGCCGCGTGGGTGAAACAAAGCGTAAACCCGCCAGAGAAGCGAAAATAACCGAATAAAAGAGGGTCCCTTTGCCAAAACTTTCCGCAACAAAGCAAGGCAAGGGGGCCTTTGATTATGAAAGAGAAATGGAATTTTCCCGTTCGCCGCACAGCGCTGGAACTGGGCGTGCTGGCCGGCTTTTTGCTGACGGTGGTACTTACGCTGTGCCTTGCCCGCTACGATGCCGCCTGTAACGCCGTCTGCGATGATACGCTGCGGCTGCACATTCTGGCAAACAGCGACACGGTGGAGGACCAGATGCTGAAGCTGGCGGTACGCGACGCGCTGCTACAAACGCTGACGCCGCTTCTGAGCGGGGAGGATGCGCCCCGGACGAAAGAACAGGCGATGCAGACGGTGCAAAACGCCTTGCCCGCATTGCAGTATACAGCCTGGCAGACGGTGCGGCGCGCCGGGACCACACCTGCCCAGCGCACCCAAACGGTGACGGTGCGCATGGAACGCGCCGAGTTTCAAACGCGGGATTACGGCGATTTTGCGCTGCCCGGCGGGCAGTACGACGCGCTGCGGGTAGAACTTGGCGCGGCACAGGGGCACAACTGGTTCTGTGTGCTGTATCCGCAGATGTGCCTGGGCGCGGCGCAGGCCGAATATGGGGATGAAACGGAAAATTCCCTTGTGTTCGGCCGGTACGAAGTTCGTTTTGCCGCGCTGGACGCTGCCCGCAGCCTGTACCGCGGTCTGAAAAACGGCCTTGCCGGTACCGCCTGGGATCAGACCGGGATGGCCGCCGGCTGACCCCCGAAACCTTCCGCCGCCCCGCGCTTGCCCGCGCCGGGGCGGTGTGCTATTCTAATGGAAAGAAATCCCCACGAAAGGAAACCGCCCATGCTCCATCTGATTCTCGGCCCTTCCGGCAGCGGCAAGTCGGAGATGCTGCGCACCGAACTGAAAACCCGCGCCCAGGCCGGGCGGCGCAGTATCCTGATTGTGCCTGAACAGTTTACCTCCTCCACCGAAGCGGCGCTTTACCGCACGCTGGGGGATACGCTCTCCGCCTGGGTGGAGAGCTTTTCCTTCACCACGCTGGCGGAAACGATTCTGAAAACTTACGGCGGCGCGGCAGTACCCACCATGACCGACGCCGGCCGCGCCGTGTTGGTGCGCCGTGTGTTGAACGGCCTGCTGGACAAGGTGGTGTATTACAGCCGCCAGCGGCAGAGCGCGGCGTTCTGCGAGAAAGCCGCGCAGACCATTGAGGAACTGAAAAGCGCCGGTGTGACGCCGGCCGCACTGGAAAACTATGCCCGCGCCCCTGGCGCCGACACCGCAAAGCTCAGCGAACTGGCGCTGATTTACGGGGCTTACCAGGCGCTGCTGGAAAACACCGCACTGGACCCCGGCGACCGTGTGGAACTGGCTGCCGGCCGCCTTCGCCCGGAATTTTTCGCCGGACGAGCGGTATACATTGACGAATTCGATACCTTCAACGCCTCCAAACGGGCGATGCTGGCGGCCATGCTGCCGGTTACTGACGTGACCGTCTGCCTTTGCTGCGACGGCCCCAACGACGCCAGCGGCGGTATGGGGGTGTTCAGCGGCGCCAAGCGGGTGGCTGCCGCGCTGAAATCCATGGCGGAGCGGGCGGGCGTGCCCCACCGGCAGACGGTGCTCACCGACGATGTGCGCCACGCCGGTGCCCCTGTGCTGGCCGAACTGAACGCACTGTTGTGCGATCCGGCCTACACGCCCGAGCTGACCGCAGCCGGGCAGACGCAGCCTTCCATTGTGCATTTCCGTGCCGACAGCCGCCAGGAGGAGGCCAAAGCTGCCGCCGCTGCCATCCGCGGTATGGCGCAGCGGGGCGTACCGTACCGCCGCATGGCGGTGATCTGCCGTGATGCGGCGGACTACCTTTCCGCGGTGCGGTATGAGTTCCGCCTGGCGGATATTCCGCTGTTCTGCGACGAGCCAACCACGCCGGAAAACACGGCGCCCGCCCGGGCTGTGCGCGCCGCGCTGGAGCTGTTGCGGGGGGGCGTGTCCACTGCGGGGGTGCTGCGCCTGCTCAAGACGGGGCTGGTGGATCTGCCCGAAACCCAGCAGTGCGCGCTGGAAAACTATGCCTACACCTGGACGCTGCGCTCCGCCGACTGGCGTGCGCCCTTTACGCGCAGCCCGTCAGGGTACGAAAGCGCACGCGACGAAGCGGAGGCCGCCGAACAGCTGGCCAATGCCGAGGCGGCCCGGCTTTTTTTGATGGAGCGAACCGAAAAGTTCCTGGCCAGGGCCCGCGGCGCCAACGCGGCTGAGGTGACCCGGCAGCTGTATTTTTATCTGCAAAGCCTTGGGGCAGAGAACGCGCTGCAAGCGCTGACGGAGTCCCTGCGCGAAAGCGGCGACTACCCGGCAGCGGACGAAGCGCTGCGGGAGTGGAACACCGTTTCCTCGCTGCTGGACCAGATGGTTCGTCTGCTGGGCGATGAAACGCTCAGCCCAGCCGATTACGATGACCTGTTTACGCTGTTGCTGCGTTCCACCGACATGGGGCATATTCCCCAGAGCCTGGACAGTGTGATTTTTACCACTGCCGGGCGCATGCGCCTGCCCGAGACGGACTGCTGCTTTGTGCTGGGCCTGGCGGAAGGAGAGTTCCCCAAAACGCCGGGCGACACCGGACTGCTCACCCATGCCGACCGGGATTCCATGATCGCACAGGGCGCAGACCTGCCCGACTGCTTTGAAAACCGTGTCATCCGCGAGCAGGTGTGCTTCTACAAAGCGCTCACGGCGGCCCGGAACTTTGTCTGGCTGTCTTGGCCGGGCGGCGCGGCGGGGCTGCCGGCCTCGTCGGCGCTGGCGCCGGTGCTGCAGTTTTTACAGCCGCCCGAAGCGCGGCTTACCGCAGCCCAGCTGGCCTGTACTCCGGCTGCTGCGCTGGATCTGCTGGGCGGGGTGTGGCAGCAGAATACCCCCCAGCGCGCCGCCGTTTACGCCGCGCTGCAGGCGGTGGAAGGCACCCCCGACGCCGCGCCGGGATTTGCGGCGGTGGAGCGGGCCGCCGCCGGGCTGCCGGTGCGCGCCGCCGATCTGCCCGCGCTGGAGCAGCGTTTGGGCAAACGGCTGCACATCAGCCCCACCCGGTTCGAACGGTACAATCTTTGCCCCTTTGGCTATTTTATGGAATATGTGGTGGGAGCCCGCCCTCGCAGGAAAGCGGAGCTGGCCCCCAACATCAGCGGAACGCTCACCCACTGGGTGCTGGAACAGGCGCTTGGACGGCTGGGGGAGACCTTCCTCACGCTGGACAGCGACGGGCTGCGGGTGCTGGTGGACAGCCTGACCGACGCCTATGTGCGGGAAAACCTGCCCGATGCGGGCGTGCGCACCGGGTATCTGCTGGAACGCATCCGAAACAATCTCGTAGGACTTCTCACCTTTATGCAGGCGGATATGCGCCAGTCCCGCTTTCGGCCGGTGGCTTTCGAGCTGCGCATCGACGACCGCCCCGACCCGGATGGCCCCACCGTGCCGCCGGTGGAACTTTCGGCGGGGACGCATACCATCCGGGTGGTGGGGACCATTGACCGGGTGGACGCCATGCAGGTGGGGCAGACCACCTACCTGCGGGTGGTGGACTATAAAACCGGCACCAAAAAATTTGATTTGAAAGAGGTCTATTACGGGCTGGACTGCCAGATGCTGCTGTACCTGTTCACACTGGAACGCAACGGGGACATTCTGTTCCCCGGCGCCAAAGCCGCGGGTGTGGAATATCTGCTGGCGGACCCCCGCCAGACCACCGAGGAACGCCCGCGCGATAACCGGACGGAGGAAAAGGATTACCCGCTGGAAGGAATTGTGCTGGACGAGGAAGCGGTGTACAACGCCATGGATCCCCATGCCACCGGCCGGTTCGCGCCGCTGAACTACCGAAACGGCAAGCTGACGCCCCAAAGCCGGGCACGCCTGGCGGACACGGAAAAACTTGGGCGTATCCGCGACCACATCGATGCACTTCTGCGCCGCATGGCGGAAAATCTCTATTCCGGCGACATTGCCGCGGCACCGCTTTGCACAGGCGGCAAAAGTCCCTGTACCTGGTGCGATTACCGCGCCGTCTGCTTGCACGCCGACGGAGTGAACGAGCGGGCCGCTGTTGCGCCCGCCGACCCCTTCGGGTCTGACAAAGAGGAGGAGAAAGGAGGCGCACACCATGGCTGAGACAATTCGCTTTACCCCAGCGCAGGCGGATGCCATTCAGGCGCGGGGCGGCAGTTTGCTGGTGTCTGCGGCTGCGGGCAGCGGTAAGACCCGCGTGCTGGTGGAGCGCGCCGTGCGCCTGATCGCCGACCCCGACCATCCTGTGGATGCGGACAGCCTGCTCATCATGACCTTTACCAACGCGGCCGCCGCCAAACTGCGTGCCGAAATTGCCGAGCGCCTGGCCGCCGAAGTGCGCGCGGACCCGTCCAATACCCGGCTGCGCCGCCAGCAGCTGCGATTGCAGCGGGCGTCCATCGGCACGGTGGACGCGTTCTGCCTGCACTTTTTGCAGGAGCATTTTACCCAGCTGGACATTCCGCCGGATTTCGAGACGGCGGACGAAGCCGCGCTCTACCGTATCCGCCAGGAAACGCTCTCCGCCGTGCTGGAGGGCGCCTACGCCGATGCGGACTTCCGGGCCTTTGCCGATCTGTATGACCGCGGCCGTGCCGACGATACCACGGGCAGCGTGGTGCTCTCGCTGTACGATTTTGTACGCACGCTGCCCAACCCCGACCGTCAGCTGGACGGATTTCTGGCCATGTGGCAGACGGACGACCCACCTCAGGACACGCCCTGGGGCAGGGAACTGATGCGTCGGGCTGCGGCGCGCACAGCGGGGGCGCAGCGTATGGCGGAGGCCGCACTGCGCCTGACGGCAAAGGACGATGCGGCGGCTGCGGCTTATACCGCCGCGCTGCAAAGTGACCTGGACCGGTACCGCCTGGTGCGGGACAAACTGGAACACGGTGACTGGGAGGGAGCGTTTGAAGCCCTGAACAGCGGCGAAAAGTGGAAACCCCCCGGCCGCATCAAGGGCGGAGTGGGGGCGAACCCCACGGCCAGCGCCGCGAAGGAATTACGGGACCGCGCCAAAAAGCAGCTGGAAGCGGTGCAGAAGGACCTGATTTTGTGCACCGGGGCGGAATTTGCCGCCGACCGTGCCCGTGCCCGTCCGTTGCTGGCGGCGCTGGTGCGTACGGTGAAAGAGTTTTCAGCCCGCTACTATCAAAACAAATTGGCTGAAAAACTGCTGGACTACTCGGATTTTGAACACCTGACCCTGCAGCTGCTGCAAACGCCGGAGGGCGGGCGCAGCGCGCTCTGCGAGACGGTCAGCCGCCGCTATTCCGCCGTTCTGGTGGACGAATACCAGGATACCAACGCCCTGCAGGATGCCATCTACTTTTCGCTGGCCAACCCGGACGCCTCCAATCTGTTTTTTGTTGGCGATGTCAAGCAGAGCATCTACCGTTTCCGCCAGGCCGACCCGTCGGTGTTCATTCAGAAACAGCGCAGCTGGCCGCCCTATGACCGCGGTATACAACAGTCCGGCCCGGCCGCCGTCGCGCTGGACGCAAACTTCCGCAGCGCGCCCAACGTGATTGCGGGGGTGAACTATCTGTTCGGGCGGCTCTGTTCGCCCCGGCTGGGCGGCGTGGAGTACGGCCCCGGACAGCGCCTGGTGGTGGGCAATCCCCAGACCGACGTGCCCGGGCTGTGCGAGCTGGATGTACTGCCCGGAGCGGATACCGCCGCAGACGCGGACGCCGTTGCGGCGCGCATCGTTTCCATGGTGGCGGAAGGCTTTGCCGTGCGCGGCAAAGAGGGGGTGCGCCCTTGCGAGTACGGGGATTTCTGTATTCTGCTGCGCGGCCGCGCGGACTTCGATACCTACGAAAGCGCCCTCAAGGCAAGGGGTGTGCCTGTTTACGCCGACACCGCCGCCGACCTTCTGGATGCGCCGCATGTGCGCCCCTTTGCGGCGCTGCTGCGCGTAGTGGACAATCCTGCCCAGGATGTGGAGCTTGCGGCAGTTTTGCTCAGCCCCATGTTTGCCTTCACGCCGGACGACCTGGTGGCGCTGCGCAATGCTGCGCCCCGCGGCAGCCTGTACGGCGCATTGCTGGCAAGCGAGCGGAAGGATTTTGCCGCGTTCCGCGACACGCTGGACGTCTACCGCCGTCTGGCGCGTACGCTGCCGGTGGATGCGCTTCTGGAAGAGCTGTTCGCCCGTACCGGGTACCTGGCTGCGGTGGGCGCCATGCCGGACGGCGCGCGCTGCCGGGACGACCTGCGCGCATTTGCCGCATGGGCGTCAGGAGCGGGACGGGCAGGGCTGCCGGCGCTGATCCGCGCCATGAACGCTGCGCAGGCGGGTGGCGGTCTGGCCCAGGGCGGCGGGGCAGGGCAGAGCCGGCCCGGCCATGTTGCTATTATGACGGTGCACCGCAGCAAAGGCCTGGAATTCCCGGTTGTGTTTGTGGCCAACACGACCCGCAAATTCAATCTGAGCGATGCTGTGTCGCCGGTGCTTTACCACCGGGAACTGGGCGTGGGACTGATGCTGCGCCCGGGCGGATTGCCCCGGCGCTACAAAACCATGCCCTATGCGGCACTGGCGCAGGCCATCCGAAGCGAAAGCCTCAGCGAGGAGATGCGCGTACTGTATGTGGCGCTGACCCGCGCGCAGGATGCGCTGATTGTCACCGTGCCCGCCAAAAAGCTGGAAACCGAACTGAAAGCGCCCGCCCTGTACGTCCAGGCGGATGCCACCGGCCCCGAAACGCTGCAGAATCTGGGCAGCTGGGGCGCCTGGCTGCTGACTGCAGCGCTGGGACATCCCGCCGGACGGGAGCTGTGGGCACAGACGGACTATCTGCCTCACGATGAACCCTCCGACGCACCGCTGACGGTGCGCATTCTGGCACCTGCCGGACAGCCGCAGGAGGAACCGGCCTGCGAACCGGCCGCGCCCGACGAAGCGCTGAAAGAACAGCTGCTGCAAAATTTTGCGTGGCGCAGCCCCGAGCGGGCGCTGCGGGAAGTGCCGGCCAAAGTCAGTGTCACGGCCGTCACCCATGCGACGGGCCAGATCCTGCTGGAACGTCCGGCCTTTTTGCAGAAATCCGGCCTGACCGGGGCGGAGCGCGGCACGGCCATCCACGCATTTTTGCAAAATCTGCCGCTGGACGCTTCCGACATTGACTTGGAAGCGGAAAAACAGCGCCAGATCGATGTGCGTCTGCTGGACGCCGAGCTGGCCGCCCGGTTGGACCTTGGGGTGGTGCAACGGTTCCTGGACAGCGCTGCCTGGCGGCGCCTGCGCAGCGCAAAACGCGTGCTGCGCGAGGAACCGTTCATCACTGCGCTGCCTGCGGGGCAAATTGAGCCGGACGCAGCCGCCACCGATGCCGACGTGCTGGTGCAGGGCATTGCCGACCTAGTGCTGGTGTTCGACGGCCGGGCCGAGATCCTTGACTACAAAACCGATGCCAGCACCGACCCGGAATATTACCGGCGGGAATATGGAGGCCAGCTGCGGCTGTACCGCAGGGCATTCGCGCTGCGTCTGCAAACGCCGGTGGATAAGCTGACCATTTACAGCTTTTCCATCGGCGGCGAGGTGGACATTCCGTTGGAAGGGCCGCTGCGCGCCGCCCCTTGACAAACGCCGGAAATGCGCTATCCTTTTTAAAGATAGCCTGTACGCAAAAATTATTGTGCGATGCAGGGCTGTCCCCCTTGACGGCGGGGCAGCCTTGTGTTATTATGGTAACACCTCTTTTGCGGGGTTATTTTTGTTGCCCTTTTTCGGGCGCGCCCCGCAAGCTGTGAGGGAGGCTATATTAACCGTTAAATGGAGGTGCCGAAATGACTGTCAAAATCACCCTGGCCTGCACGGAGTGCAAACAGCGCAACTACAACAAGACCAAGAACAAGAAGAACTCCCCTGATAGGCTCGAAATGAAAAAGTATTGCCGCTTCTGCAAGAAGCATACTGTCCATCGCGAAACCAAGTAAGAAAGGCGGAGCTGTAAGATGGCGGAAAACAAGCAGGCAGCTAAGGAATCCGCTGCCAAGAAAAATGACAAGGGCGCCAAAAAGGAATCCTTTGTCACCAAGGTCAAGAATTTCTTCGGCCGTATCGTTAAATATTTTAAAGATACCAAGAGCGAGCTGAAGAAAGTGGTCTGGCCCAGCAAAAAGCAGACCAAGACCAACACCATCACTGTTCTCGTCGTCGTGCTTATCGCCGCACTGGTCCTGATCGTGCTCGATCTGATCTTCGGCGGCCTCATCCATCTGATGATCGGCTGAGAGTTTTACTGCGGAGGAACGTTTCATGGCTGAACAGGCACAATGGTATGTGGTGCATACCTATTCCGGCTACGAAAATAAAGTGGCCCAGGACCTTATGACGATGGTCGAGAACCGCCGTCTGCAGGATCTGATCTGCGACGTGAAGGTCCCCACCGAAACGGTCATGGAGGACAAGCTCGACAAAAACGACAACAAGATCGGCGAAAAAGAAGTCCAGCGCAAAATTTATCCCGGCTACGTTTTCGTGAAAATGGTAATGAACGACAACACCTGGTACATCGTGCGCAATACGCGCGGCTGCACCGGCTTTGTCGGCCCGGCTTCCAAACCGGAACCGCTGAGCGAGGACGAGGTCGCCAAACTGGGCGTTGAGATTATCGCCGAACCCACAGTGGATTACGCGGTGGGCGACACGGTGGAGATTACCTCCGGCGCGATGGAAGGCTCCGTCGGCACGGTGGAATCCATCGACACATCTGCGCGCAAGGTGCGCGTGGTCATCTCGATGTTTGGCCGCGAGATCCCGGCGGAGCTGGAACTCTCTCAGGTCAAGCTGCTGTAATTTC
>JBJEYG010000047.1:0-2437 GCA_051886555.1 Gemmiger sp. | reverse complement strand
CCCTGCCAGATCCTCAAAAAAATCACGCAGGGCGCTGCGCGTATTGCCATCGGCATCCAGATAACGGTAGATGGTCTCGTCATCCGGGGCTTTGTAAATCAGGCAAACGCTATTTAACGTTTCATCGGTAATAAATAAGCCGGAAGAATTTTTCTTTTCGTCCGGCAGGCTTTCCAGCCCCAGCTTTTCTGCCAGAGCCAGGGCTTCTTGCCATTGGGTGTCCTCAACAGGGATATTTTCCAGCTCCACCCATTCATCATCCTTGTAATTACAGCTGAAAAGGCAGCCGTCAGCCGGGTCGTTTCTTATGCTGAACCCATAGGTGTCGTCATAGCACATCCCGGAATAACTGATGCTGATACCGGTCAGTGTGCCGGGCGGTGCTTTTTTACAGCCGGACATTGTCAGAAAAGCGGCTGCGGCGCAAAGCACCGCAGCACTTTTTTTGCGCATCACTGGCCAAAGGGCTTACCGCACTCCGGGCAGAACTTGGGCGGATGGGCCGGGTCAACCGGGGTCCAACCACACTGGCTGCACTTGGCGGGGGCGGGTGCGGGTTTGGGGCTGCCGCAGTTGCAGCAGAACTTGCCGGTGTTGGTGGTGCCGCAGCTGCAAACCCAGCTGTCGGCTGCGGGTGCCGGGGCAGGCTTGGGGCTGCCGCAGTTGGCACAGAATTTGCCGGTGTTGCCGGTCTGGCCGCAGCTGCAGGTCCAGCCTGCGGGAGCGGCTGCCGGGGCCGGGGCGGGCTGTGCGGCGGCCTGCTGCTGGGCGCCCATCTGGTACAGGTTCTGGGCGTTCATACCGCCCGCCGCACCGGCCATATTCATGCCCATAAAGGCCATGGCGGGGCCTGCGCCCTGATTGCCGGCTGCGGTCTGCATGGCACTGGCCTGTGCGCCCACAAGATGTGCGGCGGCGCGGGTCGGGTCCATAAAGGCGGCGTTGCGCTGCATCTCCTTGAGCATCTGCTCGTCTTCCTCGCTGGCCTTTACGCTGGACACGCCAAAGGATACGATCTCAATGCCGCGCAGCTTGCCCCACTTGGCGCTCAGTACGTCGTTCAGGGCCTCGGCCAGTTCCATGGTGTGGCCGGGCAGGGAGGAGTAACGTATGCCCATATCGCTGATCTTGGCAAAGGCGGGCTGCAGGGCGGTCATCAGCTCGGATTTCAGCTGCCCGTCGATTTCATCGCGGGTGTAGCCTTCTTCCACATTGCCGCAGACATTGGTGTAGAATAAAATGGGGTTGGTGATGCGGTAGCTGTACTCACCGAAGCAGCGGATGGCAATGTCAATGTCGATGCCGGCGCGCTGATCCACCACGCGGAAGGGCACCGGGCTGGGCGTGCCGTATTTGTTGCCCACCAGCTCCTTGGTGTTGAAGTAGTAGATACGCTGATCCATCGGGGCCTCGCCGCCGAAGGTAAAGCGCTTGCCGATGTTCTGGAACACTGCGCCGATGGATTCGGACAGATCGCCGCTGAACAGCGTCGGCGCGCTGCCGGTGTCGTAGGTATATTCGCCGGGTTCGGCGCACATATCCACGACCTTGCCCTGCTCGACAATCATGGCACACTGGCCATCGGCAACGGCCACGATCGAGCCGTTTGTAATGATGTTGTCGCTGCCCTTTGTGTTGGCGCTGCGTCCGCTCTGGCGTTTCCAGCCGCGGGTAGCCAACAGGTCAGCCGGCATGGCTTCACAATAAAAGTATTCCTTCCACTGGTCGGCCATAACGCCGCCAGCAGCGCCCATTGCAGCTCTGATAAGTCCCATAATGATCCTCCTATGTCAGGGGCGGCAGGACCCGCCCCATTTTGTACAGATAAATCAGGTCGTTATTTGTTGGCCAAGGCGGCCTTGTACTCCGCATAGCGGGGCGGCAGCTCCTCCAGCTCCTCGTTCCACTCGGTGCCGTCCAGCCTCATGTAGAAGCTGACCGCACAGGCCGAGCCGTCCTCGCCCTCGTAGTCATACATGAACAGCGAGATGCTGTCGTTATACGGGTACAGGTTGAACTTATACGCATCGCTCTCGGTTATGTTCTGGTCAAGCACCCAGTCGTAGCCGTCCAGAATAGGCTCGATATGGTCATCATAGACATTGACCCACATCGTGATGACCGGGTCATCGGGCATGCCGTCACGGTAAACCTCAAAGTAGTGGCTGCCGTCCTCGCTCTCACCGATGTAGCCCCAGCAATCGTAGGTGTCGGTGTCAAAGTAGTCGCGGTTCGGTACATTCTTGTAGTTTTCCATCCGGAACCAGCCGTACCAGTTGGTGTTGCCCAAATCATCGTAGGTGTTGCCGTCGTCGTAGGTGTAGGGCGGGTCAGGCTCATCCGGGCCGTCATATTCGTCATCGCCGCCGTCCAGCAAGGCGGGGTCGATTTCAGGCTTGGTGTCGCTGCGCTTAAAGACCATGGTCATACCGAGATC
>JBJEYG010000046.1:0-10817 GCA_051886555.1 Gemmiger sp. | reverse complement strand
TCCAAAATTCCTTTCTGCTTTTTGGGGGTTTTGCGGCTTGACAACGCGCCGCGTCAAAAAAGGTCCGGCGTTTCTTTACACCATTTCGCGGCAATGCTATAATAGATGTGATTCGACACAAATAAGGGAGCAACGGAATGGGATACAAACTGGCCGCGCAGAGCGGCGACAGCCGGGCGGTGCCCCAGCTGGTATTTTCACATCTTGGCCGGGCGGACGGCGACACTGTACGAGTGGCGCTGTATGTGCTGGCGGAAAACTGCACCGATCCGCGTACCATTGCACGGGCGCTGGGTTTAAAAAGCGTGGAAGCTGCCAACCGTGCGCTGCAATACTGGGCAGGCGCCGGCCTGCTGGAGGTGGAGCGCGGCGCGGCGCCCGCACCCGAAAAGACCGCCGACCAGAAGGCAGCCGAAATCGACCTGACGACGGTGGATGACCCCTATGTGGCGGTACTTTGCAGCGAGGCGCAGATGGCTTTCGGCAAAGCACTGGGCCGTCACGATATGCAAAAGTTGGTCAGTCTGTACCTGAACGACGGCTGGCAGCCGGACGTGATTTTGCTTTGCTGCGCCGACATGGCGCGGCAAAACCGGCGCACGGTGGGCGCCGTGGCCCGCGAACTGGTGCGCTGGCGTGAGGCAGGCGTGGAGACCGGTGAGGATGCGGAGCGTTATCTGAAGCGGGAAGCGCAGCGGGAAGCGTGGTGCGCCGAAGCGGAAAGGCTGTTCGGCATGGCCCCAAACAGCCTGACGGCCTGGGAACGCCGCGCTGTGGCACGCTGGCATGAGGAATGGCACTACACCAACGACATGGTGGACGAAGCGCTGCTGCACGCAGGCCAGCACCGCACGGTGCGCTATGTGGACGGCATTCTGCGCAGCTGGCACGCCCAGGGGCTGACCACCCTGCAGGCGGTACGCGGCAAAGGCGCGCTGACGGGCAAAAACATCACCGCTACCAGCCGTGCACCCGCCAAACCGATGAAGGATATGTTTCACCGCGACTGGAATGCGGTGTTTGACGAGGATACGGAGGGGTAACCCATGCAAACCAAGGATGAGCTGTTCCGCACGGCGCAGCGCCAGGTGGCGGCACGCCGCCAGCGCGCGGTAACGCTGGCTGAGACTGCCCACCGGGAAGCCGTGGCCGCCTGCCCGGAAATCGCCGCCGCGGAGGCGGAAAAGACCCGCTGCGGCACGCGTATTGTGCTGCTGGCCGCCCGGGGCGCCGATGAAACCAAACGCGCCGCCGCCCAGGCGGACTTCGACCGGGCCAACGAGAATCTTGCCAAAACGATTGCGGCGGCAGGCTGGAGCCAGAATGCTTTTACGCCCAAATACACCTGCCCCCTTTGCCGCGATACCGGCACCTGTAACGGTCTGCCCTGCCGCTGCGTGGCTGAGTTGGCCCGCACGCTGCGCAGGGAGGAGATCAACGCCGCCAGCCCGCTGGCGCTATGCAGTTTTGACACCTTTGACGTGAACCGTTACCCCGATACCCCGGAACCGGAGCTGGGCGGGCCGCCGCGGGCATATATGGCGAGAGTGTTGAGTTATGCCCGCCGTTACGCCGAAAATTTTGGCGCCAAAAGCCCCGACCTGCTGTTTACCGGCAGCGCAGGGCTGGGCAAGACCCACCTGGCGCTGGCCATTGCGGACACGGTGCTTGCCAACGGCCATGACGTGCTGTACACCAGCGCAGCCGCACTGGCCGCCCGGCTGGACCGGGAGCACTTCGACCGGGACAGCGGCGATCCCTGGCTGGACGCCTGCAAAGAGGCAGAATTGCTGATTCTGGACGACCTGGGAACCGAATACATGACCCAGCTGACGGCCAGCGTGCTGTACGAACTGGTAAATACCCGCATGCTGTGCCGCCGTGCCACCATCTATACCACCAACATCACCGACCCCTCGGTGTTTGAAGCCCGTTACACCGAAAAGGTGGCCAGCCGGATCCTGGGCGGCAGTAAAATGTTCAAGTTCTTCGGCTCCGATCAGCGCCTGGTGTAACCGCTGCCGACAGGATCCTCCGTTTTTACAAAGCATACAAAAAGCCCGCCGCAGCCAGAAAGCTGCGGCGGGCTTTTGTGCTTTGTACAGAACCGAAAGATCAGTCGCTCACATACGGCATGAGAGCCATAGTACGGGCGCGCTTGATGGCAACGGTCAGCTCACGCTGATGGTAAGCGCAGGTGCCGGTCACGCGGCGGGGAATGATCTTGGAACGCTCGCTCACGTACTTGCGCAGGCGGGGCAGATCCTTGTAGTCGATGTGGTCGATGCGCTCGACGCAGAAGCTGCAGACCTTTTTACGGCCGCGGTGCATCGGGCGGGCGGGACGATCGCTTCTTTCATAAGCCATGTCAGGTTACCTCCTTATTAGAGTTTCGCATTTCAGAACGGAAGGTCTCCCTCGTCCTCGATAACGGCGAAATCGTCGTTGGAGCCGGCAGAGTAGCTGGGTGCAGCCTGCTGCGCGGCGGGACGGGAGTACTCGACGGGCGCGGCGGGCGCGCCCATTGCACCGCTGTTGGAGGACTTGGGACCGGCAAAGTTGATATTGCCGGCCACAATCTCGATCGCAGTGCGGTTGTTGCCGTTTTTGTCCTGATACTGGCGGCTTTGCAGACGGCCGTCCACCACGATCAGGGAGCCTTTCTGGAAATACCGGCAGACGAACTCCGCGCTGCGATCCCAGGCAACCACGTCGAAGAAATCGGCCTGGCTCTGCCCGTTGGCGTCCTTGCGGCCGCGGTCACAGGCAATGCGGAAGGACGCGACATTCTTGCCGGTCTGGGTCTGACGCATCTGCGGGTCGGCCACCAGGCGGCCCATAATTGCAACAACATTCAGCATGGTAACTTTCCTCCGTTACTCTTCTTCGGCAATGATAATGCTGCGAAGAACGCCGTCGGTGATTTTGTAAACACGATCCAGCTCAGCGGGGAAATCGGGAGCGCTGGTGAACTTAATCACGGTGTACACGCCCTCGGTCTCGTCCTCGATGGGGTACGCAAGACGACGCTTGCCCCACTCATCAACAGAATCGATCGTGCCGTTTGCCTCGATCAGGGACTTGAACTTGCCGACGAGCGCGGCGGAAGCCTCCTCATCCAGGGTCGCGGTGGTAACCAACATGGTTTCGTACTTGGCCATTATTCTGTGCACCTCCTTTTGGACATTAGGCCCTTCCCCTTTGGAAAGGGCAAGGATATGTGTGCCTCACGGCACAGCAATTTATTATAGCAAGCCCGCAGGAATTTGTCAACCGTTTTGTTTGGCAATCCGGTAGCCTGCCGTTTTGACAAACCGCACGAACGCGGCCTTGCCGGCCTCGTCCATCTTGAACACGCCGGCATTCTCCAGCACATGGCTGAACACCACGCCAACCTCATGGCGGACCGCCGCTTCGGCGGCGCCCGCGGTCATGGAAGTGCCGTACTTGGCGATGAGCGAGTCGATCCAGTCGGCGTGCACTGCCAGCGGGCTGCCCGGCTCGCGGCTGGTATTGAACTCCTTGCCGGTGAGAATGGCGGCAATCCCGGCACACTGGGTCTTGAGACGGGCCGGCAGGATGGCCAGACCCATCACCTCGATCAGGCCGATGTTCTCTTTTTTGATGTTATGGTACTCCCGGTGGGGATGGAAAATTCCGTCCGGATACTGTTTGCTGGTGCGGTTGTTGCGCAGCGCCAGGTCGAGTATGTAGCCCAGCTCATCATCGTAGTGCAGAATGGGCGTGACGGTGTTGTGGGGCGTGTCGCCGGTCCGGGCGAGAATGTCCACACTCTCGTCGCTGTAATCCCGCCAGGCGCGCAGGATATCGTTGGCGGCGTTTTGCACCTGCTGGGAGCTGCGGCCGATGAGCCGCACCGCCGACACCGGCCAGTTGAGAATGCCACCGGTGACGCCGGGATATTTGGGGTTGGTGAGCGGCACCAGCACCGACGCTTTCTGCATGGGGAACACATACCGCCCGCCCTGAAAATGGCTGTGGCTGAGAATGCTTCCGCCCACAATGGGCAGGTCGGCGTTGGAGCCGCAGGTGTAATGGGGGAACTGCGCCACAAAGTCGAAGATCTCGGCCAGGGTATGCTTGTCCATCTCCATCGGCTTGTGTTCATCGTTCAGCAGGATGCAGTGCTCGTTGAAATAGGCATAGGGGCTGTATTGCAGGTAGAATCTCTCCCCTGCCAGTGTCAGCGGCACGATACGATGGGTCTGCCGGGCCGGAAAATTGATGCGCCCCGCATAGCCGATATTTTCCTTGCACAGCATGCAGGCCGGGTAGCTGCTCTTGGGCTGCAGGCGCTCCATCGCAATGACTTTGGGATCTTTCTCCGGTTTGGTCAGATTGATGGTGATTTCCAGTTCGCCGTAAGGCGTGGCGGTGTTCCACCGGATGTTTTTGGCGATCTCGCCGGTACGGATGTAGTTGGACACAACGCACAGCTCATAGAACCAGTCGGTGGCGGCCTTCGGCCCCTTTTTGGCGCACAGTTTGGTGAATTTTTTGCACACTTCGCTTTCGCGGGGCATCATGGCGCCCATAATGCGGGCCTCAAAATTGGCGCGGAGCTGGGGCACGCTTCCGTCGTACAATCCCTTCTCCGCTGCCAGATCCAAAAGCGGTTCCAGAATGACGGTGGGGGTGTTCAGATTTTCCTTGGGGAGTTTCCCCTCGTAGGGGGCCGCAAGCCCCAGCAGATCCAGCATGGTGTTGCGCGCCACAATCTCGTCCAGCTTTTTGATCATCTCATGCCGCCGTCCAAAGCGGAGCAGCCGCTCCACTTGAATCCCAAGCTGAAGATCCCGTTCCTGTGCTGTCACTTCCATTGCCCGATTCCTCCTGATCACACGATATTTCATAGCGTCACGACCGTTCGCTTTACTTTAAAGTACCGCAATTCCGAGGAAAATTCCATGTGCGGGCGTCACAGATTTCTGGAATATTCTTTCAGCCACTCCCGGAAAGCCGGGCCGATTTCCGGATGCTTGAGGGCCAGCTCCACATTTGCCTGCGCAACGCACAGTTTGTTGCCCATATCATAGTGGGTGCCGACGAAATCCACCGCCGTCATGCCACCCTTGGTGCGGGCATACTCGGCCATGGCGTCGGTGAGCTGGATCTCATTGTTGGCGCCGGGTTTGGTGTTTTCCAGAATGGTGTAAATCTCGGGCGTGAGCAGCACACGGCCCAGAATGGAGTAATTGCTGAACTCCTGGCCCTTTTTGGGTTTCTCGATCATATCATCCACAAAGAAACAGTTGTCCTCGATGGGGGTGGTTTTCAGGCTGCAATAACGGCTGACATCCTCCCAGGGCACCGCGTTGACACCCACCACCGGACGGCCGTACTTCTCGTAAGCGCGGATGAGCTGGGCGCAGACAGGATCGTCGGACCCGATGACGTCGTCGCCGTAGATGACCATAAACGGATCGTCGCCGGTAAACGCCTTGCCCATCAGCACCGCGTGGCCCAGGCCCAGCGTCTGCTTCTGACGCACAAAAAAGATATTGGCCAGGCTGGAGATGCCCAGGCATTCCTCCAGCATTTTTTCCTTGCCGGGTTTGGAGAGTGCTGCTTCCAGTTCCGGGTTGCGGTCAAAATGGTCCTCAATGATGCCCTTGTTGCGGCCCAGGATAATGAGAATGTCGGTAATGCCCGAGTTTACCGCTTCCTCCACAAGGTATTGGATGGCCGGCTTGTCCACCAGCGGCAGCATTTCCTTGGGCATGGCCTTGGTGGCGGGCAGCACGCGGGTACCGAGGCCCGCAGCGGGAATGATCGCTTTGCGTACAGGTTTCATCTTGCTACACTTCCTTATTTTTGATTCATAGGGGTTGGCCGCAAAACAGGCCCCGTGCGCCATACCGGGGCAAGGGGCCTGTATGTTCCGTTATTACAGCGAAAGGGCGCTGAGAACCGCGTTCAGGTTGGGGCCGAGCAATGAATACACCGCAAAGCCTGCCAGGGACACGACGCCCATATACAGCACCACCGCCCAGATGCTGGTGCCGCCGCGCAGCGCAAGCTGGCCGGTGCGGTCGCCGCCTTTCGGCACGGCACTGTAAACGGTCTGGATATTTCTGGCGCACTGCTGCTTGTACCAGTACAGCGCAAACAGACTGCGTACCACCATCTGCGCCCAGTTGAGCACATAACAGACATTCAGCGCCGGCACCAGCCAGCCGGTGGCCATACCTTCCACCAGCGACGAGCCGGACAGCAACAGCAGGTAAAGGACGGTGGGCAGACTGCACAGTGCGTCCAGCAGCGCGAACAGCACGCCCTGCTTCCACATTTTGCGGTAGAAAAAGAAAGCAGGCCCGAACAGAAAAGCCGAAAAGCTCAATCCCGTTTTGCGCTTGGTATAGCTCATGCGGGTAAACTGCATCAGATAATAATAGGCCGAACGCCCGATATAGCTGGCCCAGTCCTTCGCCTTGTAGCCCTCCAGCAGATCGTCGGGGCCGAGTTCCACCTGGGCAGGGCCGCCGTACTGCTGCGCATTGTCCCGGGCATACATCGGGCCGGCAGCATTGCCGGCGCTGTTCCGGGGCGCGGCGTCGCGGGCATAGATCGGCCCGTTCTGCGCGCCGGGATCGGGTGCCGTTCCCTTCTGCAGCGGAACGCCGCAATGGTTGCAGTACTGGGCGCCCGGCGGATTGTGGGTGCCGCAGTTGGGGCAAACCGCCTCGACATCGGCTTCGTCGGCGCTGACTTCGGGCTTCCATTCAAAATTCGTGCCGTGCCTGGCGGCATTGACACAAACGCCCACCTTGGCCCAGCATTCGCGGTGGTACGGCGTGCCGCAGTCGGGGCACACCACAATATCGTCGCCCTCCGTAAAGCGCTTGTTGCACACGGGGCAAAGATTTCCTTTGTATACGATCATGGGATCCTCCGAATCTATCTGTATTCTACAGATGATATTCATTATAGCGCATTGCCGCAGGAAAAGCAAAGAACTTTCTGTGAATAAGGGTTCCGGGCGTGGTTTTTGCGGAAAACGCTTGACCTTGCACCTGCTTTATGGTTTATAGTGTAGGCAAAGGAGGGACCGATTATGAACATCAAACAGGCAGCCGAGCAAAGCGGCGTGCCCAGCCAGAACATCCGATTTTACGAAAAAGAGGGGCTGCTGGCCCCCATGCGCCGACCGGGCAACGGGTATCGCGATTACTCCGACCAGGATCTGCGCACGCTGAAACTGATCCGTACGCTGCGTATGCTGGATATGCCGCTGCCCCAGATCCGCCGGGTGCTGGCAGGCACGCTGACGCTGCCCGAGGCTGCGAAGGCCCAGCGCACCCGGCTGGTGGAACAATCCCTGCGGCTGGAAGCTGCCATCCGGTTTTGCGGCGAGCTGGCCGAAAGCGGCCAGAGTGCGGGCGAGCTGGACGTGGACAGCTGCCTCCGGCGCATGACCGAGCCGCCCCAGCCCGGCTATTGCACCCATTGGGTGGCGGATTACCGGGCGGTGGCCCGCGCCGAACACGAAAAGCAGTTCACTTTTCTGCCGGACACGCCGGTGACCAACCCCCGCGAGTTTACCGACGCACTGCTGGCCTACGGGGCGCAGCATGGCCTGGAACTGGTGGTGGAACAGGAAGGCATGTGCCCCCGGTTTACCATCGACGGGGTGGAATACCGGGCAGTGCGCCGCTACACCCACTGCCGGGGCGTTCCGGTGGCATCGGTGCGCTGCACGGTGGCGCATCCGGAGGATTTTGAGCCGGACGTTGCGCCCGGACGCAGGCGGTGGCAGCGGCTGCTACATCACGCCTGGCCGGTACTGGCCGCGTTGGCAGTGCTGGCGGTGTGCCTTTGGGACCGGCTGGCGCTGCTGCTCACCACCTGGTGGGGGTGGGGGCTGCTGCTCTGTTTTGCGGCGGCGGCCGTGAGCGGCGCGGTGTACAACTACTACATGTTCTACAATGAAAACGGCAAAGGGCGGTGACTCCCCCGCCCTGCAGCAACCGGCCCCCGGCGCAGGGTACCCTGCGCCGGGGGCCGGTTTTTGTGTGGCTCAGCAGTCCGCACTTTCCTGCCGGATGGCCTCAAAACAGCGGCCAAGATAAATTTTGTAGGTGGCCGCCACGATCACGCTGCGCAGCGCCATCTTTTCGTCGGTGGAATCCCTGCCCACCGTATCCATCGCCGGTTTCAGCCCGAACACATACTCCACCACGTTGCACAGCTCGCGGCAGAAATAGTCGTAAGCCACCGGGCAGGTGTAGGTTTTTTTCTGCATGTCGAACAGCAGGCCAATGTTTTCCATCGACAGCACGTTTTTGGCCAGCGCAATAAACATCAGATAGGCAATCTGATCGCGGCCGTACTGCTTTTTCACCGGGCTTGCCACCAGGCCTTTTTTTACATAGTTGCTCACCATCGAGGCGGTAACCGCTCCGTCGAGCAGCGGGCCCATCGACTCGTTGATGAACTTGACGGTCTGTTCCAGATACAGCCCAACGTTGGGGATCTCGGTATAGGCGGGGGGACGGAACTCCCGGATGGAATCGGTGATTTGTTGTTTTGCCTGCTCAGTCATGGGCGCGGCCTCCCTTCCGTTAAATAGTATAGCCGGTTTGAACGCAAACGTCAAACAATACCGTGTTACAAGTTATTTAAAAACCGTTGACGGAGATTTTAAAAACTGATATAATGCGCTTATCGGTTTTTCAATAACTTATATCCGGATCGTTAAAAACCATTGGATGGGATGATACAAGATGCATTACAAAATTGTGACCGACTCGTCGGCGGATCTGCTGCGTCTGGATGGGGTGGAGTTTGCCGCCGTGCCGCTGACGGTGCGCGTGGACAAACAGGAATATGTGGATGACGCCGCGCTGGACGTGGACGAAATGGTGCGGACGCTGCACGACTACCAGGGACGTACCTCCACCGCCTGCCCCAGCGCCGGCGACTGGCTGGCCGCCTTTGAGGGCGCCGATGCGGTGTACGCAGTGACCATTACAGGGGCGCTGTCCGGCGCGTACAACGCCGCCATGATTGCGAAGGAAACTTACGAGCAGGCGCACCCGGGCGCACGGGTATTTGTGCTGGATACCCGCTCCACAGGGCCGGAGATGCGGCTGATCGTGGAGCGGCTGCGGGAACTTTGTCTGCAGCAGCGCCCGCCGGAGGTGATATGGCAGGCCGTTCGCCACTACGCTCACAGCACCAGGCTGCTGTTCACGCTGGAATCGCTGGACAACTTTGCCAAAAACGGACGTGTCAACCCGGCCATTGCGGCGGCGGTAGGGCTGCTGGGCATCCGCATCGTGGGCTGCGCCAGCGACAAGGGCGAGCTGCAGCCGCTGGCCAAATGCCGCGGCGAACAGAAGGCACTGGCCGAACTTCTGCTGCGCATGGACAAAATGGGCTACCGCGGCGGGAAGGTGCGCATCGACCACTGCTGCAACGAAAGCGCCGCGCTGAAGCTGCGTCACGCGCTGCTGCAAAAAGGCTGCCATGACATTGAAATTCATTCCTGCCGCGGGCTGTGCAGCTACTATGCAGAGAAGGGCGGCGTACTGGTGGGATTTGAGACGTCCCAGGGCGAATAAACCCGTCCCGCGCCCCTTTACAAGCCCCCCTGTTTGGTTTATACTAATTTTATATGGCTTAAAACAACAAGGGGTAACGATATGATAACCATTGACGAACTGAAAGCGAAACACGGCGGGTTTGCGACCGCTGTCAACGATCTGCGGGAGGCACTGGCCATCGGCGCCAGTGAAAAGCGGCTCGCCGAGTTGGAACATCAGATGACCATGCCCGGTTTTTTTGACGACCAGGAGCGCAGCCAGAAGGTGTACTCCGAGATGGGCGACCTGAAAAACAAGCTGGAGCGCTACCGTAAGCTGAGCACCCAGTATGAGGACGCCGGTACTTTGCTGGATATGATCGCGGAGGAGAACGACCCTTCGCTGATCCCCGAGGGTGAACAGGCGGTGAACGAGGTGGAAAAGGCCATCGACGAACTGCAGCTGGTGACCATGCTGAACGGCGAATATGACCATTCCAACGCGATTCTGACCTTTCACGCCGGTACCGGCGGCACCGAGGCCCAGGACTGGACCGAAATGCTGTACCGCATGTACACCCGCTGGGCGGATGCTCACGGCTATTCCGTCGAGGTACTGGATGTGCTGGACGGTGACGAAGCGGGCATCAAAAGCTGCTCGATGATGGTCAAGGGCGCCAATGCCTACGGCATGCTGAAAAGCGAGAACGGCGTGCACCGCCTGGTGCGCATCAGCCCCTTCGACTCCAACGCCCGCCGCCAGACCAGCTTTGCCTCGCTGGAAGTCATGCCTGAACTGGACAACGACATTAAGGTGGAGATCAACCCGGCCGACATCGAAATGCAGGTGTACCGTTCCAGCGGCGCAGGCGGCCAGCACATCAACAAGACTTCCTCCGCCGTGCGCCTGATTCACAAGCCCACCGGCATTGTGACCAGCTGCCAGACCCAGCGCAGCCAGCTGCAGAATCGCGAATACGCCATGCAGATGCTGAAGGCCAAGCTGTACCAGATCGCCCTGCAGCAGCACATGGACAAGATCGACGACATCAAGGGTGTGCAGAACGAGATCGCCTGGGGACATCAGATCCGCAGCTACGTATTCATGCCCTACACACTGGTGAAGGATCACCGCACTGGCTTTGAGAACGGCAATGTGCAGGCCGTGATGGACGGCGACCTGGACGGCTTCATCTACGCCTACCTGAAGGCTTCCTCCCGCGGGGAGCTGCAGGACGTTTGATACAAAACAGAAAATTTGCATCAATTTTGG
>JBJEYG010000045.1:0-2456 GCA_051886555.1 Gemmiger sp. | reverse complement strand
CCGCGCCCTCTCCAAAGCCCCGCAGGGGCTTTGGACCCCGGCGGGACGCAGAGCGCCGGGACGGGCTGTTCAAATCCCTTCCGCAGCGCCCGGAAAGCGGCAGGCAACAAAAAAGCACTTACAGCTTTTGCCATAAGTGCTCTTGGTGCGGATGAAGGGATTTGAACCCACACTCTTTTAAGGGAACTAGAACCTGAATCTAGCGCGTCTGCCAGTTCCGCCACATCCGCATATTTCGTTCGCCACCTGCCAGACTTACCTGACCGGCGGAACGTTATGTATTATAACGCACCCGGCAAGGTTTGTCAATAAGGCAATCCCAAAAAAATCTGCATTTTTCTTGCCGGAATCACGTCACCCGTCGCCGGACTGTGCTACACTATAAATAAGCCCGCATACCAAAACGCTGCGGGTACCGTTTTCCCGACCGACCTGCAAAGGGGGTACATTTTATGACCGACCTGCAACTCTCCCAGGCACTGGACGCCCAACGGCGATACTTTGCATCCGGCGCCACCCTTCCGGTGCAAAGCCGTCTGAACGCACTCTCCCGGTTGGAATCCGCCATCCGCGAAAACGAAACGGCACTGGCCGACGCCCTGCAGTCAGACCTTGGCAAAAGCGCTTTTGAAAGCCACATGTGCGAAACCGGGTTGACCCTGTCCGAGCTTTGCTGGATGCGCCGTCATCTGCGCGGCCTGGCCCGCGAGCACCGTGTGCACACTCCGCTGGCACAGTTCCCCGCACGCAGTTTCCGGTCGCCTTCTCCTTACGGTACCGTGCTGATTTTAAGCCCATGGAACTACCCTGTACTGCTGACGCTGGAACCGCTGATCGACGCGCTGGCTGCGGGCAATACCGCGGTGGTCAAGCCCAGCGCCTACGCGCCCGCCACGTCGGCGGTTCTGGCCCGTCTGCTGAGCGATTGCTTTGCCCCCGAGCAGGTGCTTGTCGTCACCGGCGGCCGGGCGGAAAATCAGGCGCTGCTGCGTCAGAGGTTTGACAAAATTTTCTTTACCGGCGGCAAAACGGTGGGGCGGGAGGTATTGCGCGCCGCCGCCGAAACGTTGACGCCCGTTACACTGGAACTGGGCGGCAAAAGCCCCTGTATTGTGGACGCCACCGCCGACATTCCGCTGGCGGCACGGCGCATCGTGTTCGGCAAATTCCTCAACTGCGGGCAGACCTGCGTTGCGCCCGACTACATTTTATGTGACGAGCGGGTGCGCGACGCCCTGCTGGATGCCATCGGGCGGGAGATCACCGCCCAGTTCGGTGCCGCCCCGCTGGCCAACGGCGATTACGGGCGCATCGTCAACGAAAAGCATTTTCACCGCCTGCTCGGTCTGGTGGACCCCGCCAAGGTCGCGTTCGGCGGGCAAAGCGACGCAGCGGCGCTGCGCATTGCCCCCACCGTTTTGCGGGACGTAACCTGGCAGGATGCCGTAATGGGGGAAGAAATCTTCGGCCCGCTTCTGCCGGTGCTGACCTTCCGCACCCTGGATGAGGCCATCGGCATGGTGGAGAGTCACCCACACCCTCTGGCGCTGTATCTGTTCACCCAGGACCGCGCCGCCCAAAAGCAGGTACTTGGCCGCTGCCGGTTCGGAGGCGGATGCGTCAACGATGTGGTCATTCACCTGGCCACCAGCGCCATGCCCTTCGGCGGCGTGGGGGAAAGCGGCATGGGCGGCTACCATGGCCGCGCCGGATTTGAAGAGTTCAGCCACATCCGCAGCATCGTGGACAAAAAGACCTGGATGGATCTGCCGGTACGGTATCAACCTTACACCGGCCGCAAGGCGCGGTTGCTGCGGTTGTTTCTGCGGTAACAAAGCCCGGCAGATAAAACCGAACCTTCTCCGTGTGCGTTGCGCATGCGGAGAAGGTTCTTTTTGCAGGATTCCTGCTGCCGGACGCTGTCATTTTTCTGCGCCGCCCGCTTCGTACCAGGCACAGATCGCGTCATACAGAATCTGCGCCGACAGCCGGCAGCCGTCCTCATCGCCGAAGCGGTCAAAATCGGCGGCGTTGGTAAGGAAACACTGCTCGGTCAGCACTGCCGGGCAGGGCGCGTCCTCCAGTACCGTGTAGGTGGAATTGTAATTGACGGTGGCATCGGTGGATTCGACAAAATGCTCGTTGTCGTCGTCGTCAAAGTACATAAACCGCACGCCGTTGACGCCGCGGATGTTCGCTCCCCCGGCGCTGAATCCGTCCACAATGCGTTGCGCCAGATCCAGGCTCTGCGCATAATATTCGCGGCCGGGCGGCACCGGAAAGCATTCAAACCCCGAAGCGTCGTAGACCGGGTCGGCGTTTCCGTGAATGGAAACGAGCAGCTGCGCGCCCCGGTCGGCGGCGCGGGCGGCACGCTCGCTGGGTTTGACGCGGGGTGCGCCGGGATCGGTGGACTCCTGTTCGGTGATGGTCAGGAAGGGAGCAAACCGGCCGTC
>JBJEYG010000044.1:0-2460 GCA_051886555.1 Gemmiger sp. | reverse complement strand
CGACTGTGACGGGCAGGACGACATCAACGCCATGAACGCCATGGTGGACGCCTACCTGGACGGCTGCGAGGTGGTGTACGGCGTGCGTTCCAAGCGGGATACCGACACCTTTTTCAAGCGTTTTACCGCCGAAAGCTTTTACAAGCTGCTCAACGCCATGGGCGCGGAGGTGGTGTTCAACCACGCCGACTACCGCCTGATGAGTGCCCGCGTGCTGAAGGAGTTCGCCAATTTCAAGGAAGTCAACCTGTTTTTGCGGGGCATGGTGCCGCTGGTCGGCTTCAAATCCACCTCGGTGGCTTATGAGCGCCATGAGCGCATCGCGGGCGAGAGCCACTATCCCCTGACCAAAATGCTGGCGCTGGCCTTTGACGGCATCACCAGTCTGTCGGTCAAGCCCATCCGCATGATCACCGGCTTCGGCGTCCTGGTGGCGCTCGTCAGCTTTATCGGCGTCGTTTGGGCGGTGGTGCAGGCGATCCTGGGGCACACGGTGTCCGGCTGGGCGTCCACGACCAGCATCATCTGCTTCGTATCCGGCGTTCAGCTGATCTGCCTGGGTGTGATCGGCGAGTACATCGGAAAAATTTACATGGAAACCAAGGCCCGTCCCCGGTATATCATCTCCGACCGCACCTGGGAGAATCCGGAAGCGCCCAAGGATAAGGAGAACGCCTGATGGCCCGTCAGGTCTGGCCCGGCTCGACGCTGCTGAACCCGGAACCGCCGGTCCTGGTGAGCTGCGGCCCGGTGGAGCGCCCCAACCTGATCACGGTGGGCTGGTGCGGCACCATCTGCACCAAGCCGTCGATGGTCAGCATCAGCATCCGGCCGGAACGGTACAGCCATTCCCTGATTCAGGGCAGCGGCGAATTTGTGATCAACCTGCCCACGGAACCGCTGGTGCGCGCGGTGGACTGGTGCGGCGTCAAAAGCGGCCGTGATCACGACAAATTTGCCGAGCTGAAGCTGACCCCGGCGCCGGCCGCCAAAGTGGGCACCGTACTGCTGGAGGAAAGCCCCGTCAATCTGGAATGCCAGGTGCGCCAGGTGATTCCGCTGGGCACCCACGATCTGTTTCTGGCCGAGGTGGTGGCGGTGGACGTGGACGAGCGTCTGCTGGATGAAAACGGAAAATTGTGCCTGAACCGTGCCAAGCTGATCGTTTATTCCCATGGCGACTACCTGGCCCTGGGCCGCAGGCTGGGCACCTTCGGGTACAGTGTGCGCAAAAAGCGCCCCCGGCGATAACGCAAGCCGCCCCCGGTACAACCGCAAAGGCTGTACCGGGGGCGTTGTTTCGGTTGGTTTACTCTTCGGCCGGAATGGGCATCGTGCAGCGGCAGTTCATCTCCGGCATCAGCTCGTTGCCCACGACGGTAAGCATCTCCTCCAGCTTTTTCACATCCTCCGGCGAAAAACGCGCCTCACAGCGCTTGACCACCGTTTCCAGGTAGGAATAGCTGACATTGTAATAATCCAGATACTTCCGGGTCGGGTACAGATGATACTCGCGGCGGTCCTGCTGGGACTGCACTTTTTTGACGTAGCCCTTCTGGATCAGGCTGTTGATCTTGTAGGCGGCGTTGGGGGTGGAGATGTTCATAAACTGTGAAAATTCCGCCACCGTAGGGTGCCCCAGCGCCATGATCCCCTCCATACAGAAGGTTTCGACTGTGGTCAGCGTAGCCTCGCGGCTCTCGAACCGCTGGAACACCTGCTGGTAAAAATGCATCTTAAATTTGGTGTAAACAGTCTGGAACGCTTGATCCAGCATAACAAAGCCCCCTTCGGCAGAATAACAACAGTATACCACAAATCCTCCCGATGGAAAAGGTCTGCTTTATGCGCTGCGGTGTATTTTTACTGGCGGTCGGTCACGGCGAAGGTCAGTTCCGCAATGGCGGCGATCCTGCCGTCCACCCGCGCCACCGCCTTGCCGGTGCCGACCGGGCCGTGGCGGGCGGTCAGCTCGCAGCGCAGCTCCAGCACGTCGCCGGGCATCACCTGCTTTTTAAAGCGGGCGTTCCGGATGCCGCCAAACAGCGCCAGCTTGCCGCGGTTTTCCGGCTCGGACAGCACGGCCACCGCGCCCACCTGGGCCAGCGCTTCCAGGATCAGCACGCCGGGCATGACCGGCGCACCGGGGAAATGCCCGCAGAAAAACGGCTCGTCCACGGTGACGCACTTGCGCCCGATGGCCCAATGGCCCGGCTCGTAGTCCAAAATCCGATCCACCAGTGCAAGGGGATACCGATGGGGCAGGATCTCCGCGATCTGGGCGCTGGTCAGGGCGTTGGGTGTTTCCCTCGGGGCATCCGGCATGGCGGCGCTCACCGCGGCCGGTTCGGTACGTTCTTCCATCCTCACGCCTCCCATTTTTTCATCAGCAGGCAGGCGTTGTGGCCGCCGAAGCCCAGGCTGTTGCTCATAGCGTAGCGCAGCGTTTTGCTGCGGCCG
>JBJEYG010000043.1:0-2463 GCA_051886555.1 Gemmiger sp. | reverse complement strand
GGAAGCCCGGCGCGGCGCACCGCGCTGCGTACCTCCGCCTCAGTGGCCAGCAGCAGCGGGCGGATCATGGTCAGATCCCGGCGGGACAGGTAGGTGACCGGCGAAAAGCAGCCGATGCGCCCTTCGCGCCACAGATTCATATAAAAGGTTTCCACCGCATCATCCAGATGGTGGCCCAGCGCTACCTTGTTGCAGCCCAGCTGCTGGGCTGCGCTGTGCAGCGCGCCGCGGCGAAGCTTGGCGCACAGTGCGCAGGGGTTGGATTCCTTCCGGTAATCGAATACCACCGGTCCGATGTCGGTCCGGCGTACCTCGTAGGGAATATGCTGCTGTGCAAACAGTTCGGCAAGCGGCGTGTAGTCGGTGGCCTGGCCGTCAAACATGGGGTCCAGCGTGACGGCCTGTACCTCAAAGGGAACGCCCAGGTAAGCCCGCAGATGCCCCAGCGCCACCGTCAGCGCGACGCTGTCCTTCCCGCCTGAGACGCCCACCAGAATCCGGTCGCCGGGGGCGATCATCCCATAATCCTGCACCGCCTTGCGCACAAGGCCTTCCAACCGCTGCATGTGACACTCCTCCACTTTGATAACGTCTCATTATAGCATATGCGTGCGCACAATGCCAGTGCGGCGGGAGGGGAATTTGCGTTGACGGCGTCGTGCCTTCTTTATTATAATGGAAAACAGAGGAAAGGGGAGACAAAACGGTGACAAACGGAGAAAAGATACGCGCAATGCTGCTGGCAGGCGCGGGGACGGCGGTGCTGTTGGCGGTACCCTGCGCAGCGGAGGAACTGCCGCTGGAGAGCACGGTGTTTGGGAATGCCGCCCTGTTGGAGGAGCTGCGCGGCTACGATTACGACGGCAGCGGCACGCTGGATACAGACGAGGTCGACAGCGTAAGATCCCTGTGGCTGGATGATGCGGACGCGGGCGCAATGACCGGGCTGGAGCATTTGACCGAGCTGCGGTCGTTTTCCTGCTCCGGTGCGGATTTTGAATCGCTGGATCTGACCCGCAACGAAAAACTGACGTCGGTGTATGTTTACGACAGCGAACTGCAGGAGCTGAAACTGCCGGCGTCCGTTGAGGACGTGGACGTGGAGGACGCACAGCTGACGTCGCTGGATCTTTCCGGCTGCACCGGGCTGGTGCGGCTGGATGTGTCCGGCAACCGGCTGGAAACGCTGGACCTCGCGGCCTGTACGTGGCTGGAGCAGCTGGATGCGGCGGAAAACCGGCTCACTGCGTTGGATGTAACCGCCTGCCCCCGACTGCAATTTCTGAACTGCACGGGAAACCAACTGACGGAACTGGATCTGAGCGGCTGCCGCGAACTGGTTACGCTTTGGTGCGCCGACAACGCGCTGACGTCGCTGGATCTGACCGGTCTGGCCGATCTGGCCGACGCCAACGTGAACGACAACCGCTTAACGGAACTGGACATGACGGGCTGCGGCGCGCTGACGTCGCTTTACTGTTCCGGAAACCGGTTGACTTCGCTGAACGTGGCGGAGTGCCGGGAACTGGACTGGCTGTCCTGCTTTGACAATGCCCTGGAATGGCTGGATCTTTCCCACTGCAAGGAACTGACACGCGGTGATGTGCTTGTGGACGACGACTGCAGCGTGCGGTACAGCGGGTTCCTTGGGGTGGACTGGCACGGCGTGCTGACCGCTGCCCGGGTGCTGCTGGGCGTGGTTGCAGCGGCGGGCGCGATCGTATGGCTGGCGCGCCGTCTGCTGCGCCGCGGGTAAAAGCGCATACGGCGGGATCTTTTTGCCTGCGGAGCGCCGCCCTTCAAAAAATTGAGTTTGAGAAAACGTGAGCATTTGAGAGCAAACGGGAGAAAAACGGAGCCTTGAAAGTTTAAATCAAAATAATCGAAAAAAGGGTATTGACGCGCGGGCGCGGTTTTGTTATAATCAGAGTCGCGCTGAAAAGGCCGCGGTATGCCTGCGGCTCTCGATATGTTCCGAATTTACGGACGCGTTAGTTTATCATGGAGGTTCAGTATTATGAGCACTACTCTCGCAAAGCCCGCTGAAATGGCTGATCGCAAGTGGTACCTGATCGACGCCGCCGGCCAGCCTTTGGGCCGCGTCGCCGCTAAGGCTGCCGTTATCCTGCGCGGCAAGAACAAGGTCACCTTCACTCCCAACGTGGATTGCGGCGATCATGTTGTTATCATCAACTGCAACGATGCCGTCCTGACCGGCAAGAAGCTGGAGCAGAAGTATCACCGCACCCACTCCAAGTACATCGGCGGCCTGAAGGAAGTCCAGTACAAGACCCTGATGGCTGAGAACAGCGACAAGGCAATGACCTATGCGGTCAAGGGCATGATCCCCGACAACACCATCGGCGCCAAGGCTCTGACCCGCCTGCACTGCTACAAGACTGCTGAGCACGCGCACGCCGCCCAGAAGCCTGAAGTTGTGGAACTGTAAAGAAGGAGGCAATC
>JBJEYG010000042.1:0-2499 GCA_051886555.1 Gemmiger sp. | reverse complement strand
CGGATTTTGCCCCGGATCCACAGCCATTCTCGTTTGGCCTGCGCGCCGGTAAAGGCCGACCACAGGGGCGCCATCAGCGCGTTGCAGGTGGTGATCAGCAGCATAAACACTTTATTGGTGGTGCTGTATACCGTAACCTGCTCGGGGCCAAACAGATTGGTGATGATCAGATTATCGGTGGAAAACAGGATCAACCCCGCGATTTGGATCACAAAGAATTTCAGTCCCAGGTCCGTGGTGCGCCCGGCCGCCTCACGGGAATAGCATTTCGGTGTGGGACGCAGTTCCGGGTGACGGAGGAACAGAATCACCGCATAGATTGCCGAGTTCAGCAGGCAGGCCCCACCGTACACCACCGCCATCTGAAGCAGGTTTGCTTCGGTCCTGCGGCGCAGCATCAGCGTTCCGATCAAAACCAGCGCCTGCTGGGTCACGCCCATAAAAGGTACCACGCGGGCCTGCTGAAGGGCGTACCAGATGCTCTGGTTCAGCGAAAAGATAAAATTGACCCCCAGCGACACCGCGCACACCACAAACACCGCAAACAGATCCTCGGCGTAGTCCGCCGCTCCCAGCCAGCTGTTTACATCGCTTTGGCCGGCAATCAGCAAAATTACCGCCAGCGCCGTTCCTACCAGGGCCGACAACAGGATATATGCACTGGAAACCAGTTCCCTGCCGTACTGCGCACCATCCTTGCGCTCCAGCGCCTCGGTCAGGTGGTTGCGCAGACCATGGCCAAGCCCGATGTCAAAATAGGTAATCCAGGACATCAGCGAAACCAGTGTCGTCCAGACCCCGTACCGATAATCGCCCAGATAGTGCAGCGCGACGGGATAGTAAGCCAGGCTGAGCAGTACTGACAGCGGCCGGCACAGCATACTGCCAACCATATTCTTTACGAGTTTGCGGTCTTGCATCGGGAAATCCTCCGCTCCGTACAGACTCTGTTATACGGCAAAAGACGGCCTGGCCTTTGGGTGCTCAACCGCCTTTCGCTGTATTTCCGGTCGGTAACTTTATGGAAGCATTATACATCTTAACGCGAATTTTCTCAACCACAAAAAAACAAACCGCCGCCCGCGGTGCGGGCGGCGGTTTGCTTTATGATGAAATGGAGGAAATGTCAATCCAGATTTTCGCCATTTGATGCGATTACTTTCTTATACCAGTAGAAGGAATCATTCCGATAACGATCCAGCGTCCCCTTGCACTCGTCATCCGCATCCACGTAGATGAAGCCGTAACGCTTCTTCATCTCGCCGGTTCCGGCGCTGACGATGTCGATGCAACCCCAGGTGGTATAGCCCATCAGCGGGATACCGTCAAGCTCCACCGCCTTCTTCATCTCCTTGATGTGCTCGCGCAGGTAATCGATGCGGTAGGGGTCGTGCACCGTCTTGTCCTCTTCCAGCGTATCGTAGGCGCCCAGGCCGTTCTCCACCACCATCAGCGGGAGCTGGTAGCGGTCATACAGCAGGTTGAGCGCGTGGCGCAGGCCCTTGGGATCGATGGTCCAGCCCCAGGCGGTCTGCGGCAGGTAGGGGTTGGTATAGCCGGTATTGACATTGCCGCAGTCCATGTCCAGCCGGGTCTTTTTGCCCACCACCATGGTGAAATAGTAGCTGAAGGAGATGAAATCCACCGTGCCGGCCTTCAGCTCGGCGGCGTCGCCCGGCTGCTCCGGCAGCGTGATGCCCAGCCGCTCAAATTCGCGCAGCTTGTAGGCGGGGTAATAGCCCCGGGCCTGCACATCGCAGTAGAAGAGCATCTTGTTCATAAATTCGGTGTTGGCCTGGATGTCGTCGGGGTCGCAGCTGTTGGGGTAGGAGAACATGCCCGCGTACATCATGCCGACCTTGTTTTCCGGGTCGATCTGATGGGCAAGCTGCACCGCCTTAGCGCTGGCCAGCAGCTGGTGGTAGGCGGCGGTCATGCGGGTCTGCTCGTCGGCGCTGTTGGGCACGCCGCCGGCGGTCCAGGGCAGCATGGACATGCAGTTGATCTCGTTGAAGGTCAGCCAATATCTGACCTTGCCCTTATACCGCTTGAAGATCGTTTCGCAGTAACGCAGATAGAAGTCCACCACCTTGCGGTTGGTCCAGGAGCCGTACTTTTGCAGGCCCAGCGGCGTCTCGTAGTGGCTGATGGTCACCAGCGGCTCAATGCCGTATTTGCGGCATTCGTCGAACACCGCATCGTAATGGGCAAGGCCGGCCTCGTTCGGCTCCGCGTCGTCACCGTTGGGGAAAATGCGCGCCCAGTTGATGGACATGCGGTAGCACTTGAACCCCATCTCGCCGAACAGCGCGATGTCCTCCTTGAAGCGGCCGTAATGGTCAATGGCCACATGGCTGGGGTAGTTTTTGCCCTCCACGATGCCGTCGGTGATCTCACGGGGGGTACGGACATCGCCGGACGTCATCACGTCGGAAGTGTTCAGGCCCTTACCGTCGGTCAGATAGGCGCCTTCGCACTGGTTGGCGGCGGTAGCGCCGC
>JBJEYG010000041.1:0-11088 GCA_051886555.1 Gemmiger sp. | reverse complement strand
ATAAGGATGTCCCTTACACGTATTCGGAGAAGATGGAAGCGGACATGCAGATGAGCTATGACCATCAGAAAAAGCTGGTGGACCAGATCAAGCTTGGAAAGGTGAAAGATGCGTCGGAACTGTTGGAAAGCTATTTCACCATGCTGCACAACGACCCTTATCTGGAACTTGACCGTGCAAGGGAGATCGGTATACAGCTTGCGGATGTGATACACAGCGCGATTGCCGGGCACGACAGAAACATTGAGGAGCCGTTCAGCGATGTGAAAAAGATCCAAAAGGAAATTTCCGCTATGGAATCGGTGCACAATGTGGCGGATCTGCTGCTTCGTTATACACAGGCTGCTGCTTCTGCCATGCTCGAGCAGCTTCAAAACAAAAAAGATATCCGTGTCCAGGAGATTCTGGAATGGATCAACAACAACTACAATCAGGACATTTCGCTGGATGATGTGGCGGAGCAGATGGGACTCAGCCCGACCTATGCCAGTAAGCAGATCAAGGCGTATACGGGTACAAATGTGGTCAGTTACATTAACAACCTGCGCATTGAACACGCGAAGGAGCTGTTGGCTACTACAAAAATGAGCAGTAATGAAATCGGCGCGTATGTAGGATTCCGTTATTCGCAGAGCTTCATCCGAAGCTTCCGAAAAATTGTGGGCATGACACCCGGCAGTTACCGCAGCCTGCACCAGGGAGCCGGTACGCAGGAGGAGCCGTCCAAAACAGATACGATAGAATAAGGAGATCTGCATCACAAAAAGGATGCGGCGTTTAAAAGCGCCGCATCCTTTTTATTTTTCCGGCGCAAAAAAACCGATTCGGATACCTGCGTCGGGAAATGTTCATAATGAACTTTGCCTGCGGTTCACGGTGAACGAAATTGCCGCTATACACTTCGTCCGGGGCCCGGCAAAATAGAAGCGGGGAGGAAAAATATCCCTGAGAACGAGAAAAAGCAACCGTATGCCGGATGTTTGACAGAAAGGAAGAAGAACGATGAACTACTCACTGGAATCTTTGTTCGGGCTGAAAGGCGAGGTGATCGTGATCTGCGGCGGGACCCGCGGGATTGGCCGGGAAATCGCCAATGCGCTGGCAGACCTGGGCGCAAATCTGGCGATTGTAGCGACTCGCCAGGAAGCCTGCGAATGCGCCGCGCGGGAACTGAAGGAACGTGGCGCTGGGGATGCGGTCGGTTATGCTGCCGACGTAACCGATTTTGATGCCGTGCAGGCGGCGTTCGAGAACATTTACAACCATTATGGCCGCATCGACGGACTGGTAAACTGCGCAGGGATCAACCATGTAAAACCGCTGCTTGACATTGATATGGAAGATTTTAACCATGTGGTGGATGTGAACTTCAAGGGGATCGTGCATTGCTGCAAGGCTGCGGGGCGCTATATGCTGCCGGCGCACAAAGGACGCATTGTCAATGTCAGTTCGCTGAGCGCCCTTCAGGGAAAATCCAAATATACCGCCTACTCTGCCAGCAAGGCGGCCGTGAATGGGTTTACCCGTTCGCTCTCGACGGAGTGGTGTGCGCAGGGGGTCAATGTCAATGTGCTTTCCCCCGGGCTGGTAGTGACGGATATCAACCGTGAAACCATTATGGCGAATCCGGAAGGCTACAAGCGACGCGTGGAAGCGATCCCCCGCGGCGTTCCGGGAAGGCTGGAATGGCTGGTGGCTCCGGCAGTGATGCTGCTCAGTGCGGGGAGCGCTCATTTGACCGGGCAGGTAATCTGTGTGGACGGCGGAATCTCCACCGGGGATACGTTTGTAATGGACAAAAAGGATTGAAAAGAAAGGAATCTGTTATGAGAACCGGACCATTGACTTCTTTGAAAGTGATTGAACTGTGCAATGTGGTGGCGGGGCCTTTTGCGGGGGCTTTGCTGGCTGACTGGGGCGCGGATGTCATTAAAATCGAGATGCCGGGCAAGGGCGATCCCTTCCGTGCGTTTCTGCCCTATGACGAGAAAAGCCATCAGATCAGCCTGCGCTGGATCACAATGGGGCGCAACAAACGCTGCGTTACGTTGGATCTGCATGGCGAAAAGGGACAGAAGATCCTTTTGGAGCTGGTAAAGCAGGCGGACCTTGTGATCGAAAATTTCCGCCCCGGCACACTGGAAAAGTGGGGCATCGGCTACGATGTGATGAAACAGGTCAACCCCAAGATCGTGCTGGTGCGCATCTCCGGCTACGGGCAGACCGGCCCCTACCGCAGCAAGGCGGGCCTGGGCACGCCGGTGACCGCCTATTCCGGCTTTACCGGTTTCCACGGCTATCCCGACCGCGCACCGATCAGCCCCGGTGTGCCGCTGGCGGATCTGATGGCCGGAATGTACGCCGTTATGGGTGGGCTGAGCGCCGTGATGAACGTGGTGAAAAACGGCGGCGAGGGTCAGGTGGTGGATGTATCGCTGTATGAGCCGCTGCTGCGCACGATGGAGGACAAAATCACCAACTATTCGGTCAACGGTCAACTGCCCAAAATCGAGCCGCTGTACACCGGCGCAGCCAGCCCGGCCAACTATTACCGCGGCAGCGACGGACGCTGGTTCGTACTGGCGGCCAGTACGCAGAATACCTGGGCGCGCCTGCCCGGCGCGATGGGGATGCCCGAACTGCTGACAGATCCGCGCTTTGTCACCAACACCGACCGTGTGGCACACCATGAGGAGCTGGACAAAATTATTGATGAATGGAGCAGCCATTATGCGCCGGCGCGTGAAGTGTGCAAGTATCTGGACGGTTTTGGCGTACCGGCAACGCCCATCAATTACATCGATGACATTTTTGAAGACGAACAGATGAATTACCGCGAGAGCCTCAAGCATGTTCAGCATCCGGTTTTGGGCGATGTGGTGGTTCCGGGAATTTTCCCGGTGTATTCGGGTACCCCCTGCACCATCGACCATCTCGGCCCGGAAATGGGCAGTTCCAATGAGGATGTGTATGCCGGCGAACTGCACCTCTCGGAGGAAGAGCTTCGCCAGCTGAAAGAAGAAAAGGTAATCTGACAGAAAGAAGGCGGTTTTGTGCGGAACCTTCCGAACAGAATTTACATTAAAGAGGTCGGGCCAAGAGACGGTTTCCAGATCGAAAAGCAACACATTCCGACCGAAACCAAAATCGAAATTATCGATATGCTGTCCCGGTGCGGATTTGAGGACATACAGTCCACTGCGTTTGTCCATCCCAAGGCGGTGCCCAACATGGCGGATGCCGAGCAGGTGCTCGCCGGCATCCATCGCCGCCCAGGTGTGGTGTACAGTGCGCTGGTACCCAATTTCCGGGGATTTCAGCGTGCAGCGGCGGCGGGAGTCAGGCGGGTGGAACTGACACTTTCCGCTACGGATTCCCACAACATCAACAACATGAACATGACAACGGAACAGTCCATCGGCATGATCCGCCAGTGTCTGGAAAGCGGGCAGGAGATGGAGCTGATCGTCGGGCTGGCAGTGACTTTCGGCTGCCCCTTCGAGGGGGTGCCGCCTTTCTCACGATTGAAGTATGTGCTGGATCAGCTTGCCGCGCTGGGAGTAAAATCGGTGGGACTGGGCGACACTTCCGGTGTGGCAACGCCAAAACAGGTTTACGATACCGCAAGCCGGTTGCTGGATGCCTACCCGGATATCCGATTCTTTTTCCATCCCCACAACACTCACGGCAATGCTATGGCCAATATAATGGCGGCGATGGAGGCGGGCATCACGCATTTTGATGCTTCGGTGGCCGGTTTGGGGGGCTGCCCTTACGCACCCGGCGCTTCGGGAAACATCGCCACGGAGGACCTGGTGGATACCATGAACGAGATGGGGGTCGAGACGGGGATCGATCTGGATGCGCTGCTGGAAACCGCCCGGCTGGTGCGCCGGCGGCTGGGACACAGCGACAGCGCGACGCTGCGCGCAGGCAAAATTTCCGAGTTGTCCGCCGAAGGTCCGCACCGTCAATGCAACCGCTGAATAGAAAAGGAGAACAAATATGGCGCAGCAGGTGTTTTGTGAAGTGCGGGACGGCGTGATGACAATCCGCGTCGATAACCCCGCGACAAAAAACGGGCTGGACTGGGACGGCATTGAGCAGTTGGCGGACAGCTATGAGCAATTGCAGAACGACCCGGCCGTGCGCGTCGGAATCATCACCGGAAACGATCGATATTTTTATACCGGCGGCCGGGTGGAACCAAAGGCGCCCGGCGAAAACGATCGATATACCGATGCACTGACGCGCTTTTTAAAGGTTTCCGGGCAGGTGACCAAACCGATGATCGCGGCTGTCAGCGGGGACTGCATGAAAGCCGGAATGGGCGTGCTGGCCAAGTGCGATTACGCCGTTGCGTGCGAAGACGCCCGATTCAGTTTCCCCGAAGTACGCATGGGCGGTGTGCCGATGATGGTGCTGGTGGATATTGTGGATGCAATGCCGCGGAAAAAGGCACTTGAGCTGTTGCTGACCAGCTGGGAATTTTCCGCCGCCGAAGCAATGCAGATGGGGTTGGTCAACCGCGTCACCACGCGGGAAGCGTTCTGGCCGGAGGTGCAGCGGTTTGCGCAAGCGTTGCTGAATACGCAGCCCTGGTTGATCGATATGACCAAACAGGCGTATGAGGATGTGGCGGGCCTGAACAGCCGGGACGAACGGATCGCCTATGCCGAAAAAATGCTGCGCGGCAGTGTGCTGACCAACATGGCGGTGCATGATACAACTTACAATGTTTGAAACGAGCGCGACGGGGCGGGCAAGCAGTTGCCCGTCCCGTTTTGGATATGGTATACTGAAAGGCAACAGGACGAAAAGCCGCCCGGAAGAAGGAGTGTAGCATGCAATACCGCAACGACAAATACGGACGCCCGATCTCGCTGTTGGGGTACGGGTGCCTGCGCTTTACAAAAAAGGGCGGCGCCATTGACCTGGAAAAGACAGAGCGGGAAATTTTGGCCGCCATTGACGCGGGAGTCAATTACTTTGACACTGCGTACATTTACGGCGGAAGCGAGGCGGCGCTTGGGGAAATTCTGGCACGCAATCATTGCAGGGATCGGGTCAGCATTGCCACCAAACTGCCCCAATATCTGGTACGCAGCACTGCGGATCTCGATCGCTATTTCAACGAGGAACTGGCGCGGCTGCGCACCGACCATGTGGAATATTATCTGATGCACATGCTCACCGATGTGAACAGCTGGCATAAACTGGAGTCTATGGGGGTGCGCGAGTGGATCGCGGAAAAAAAGGCGTCGGGAGCCATTGGCAGCGTAGGATTTTCTTTCCACGGCAGTACCGAAATCTTTTTGCGGCTGCTGGATGCCTATGACTGGGATTTCTGCCAGATCCAATACAATTATATGGACGAACACAGCCAGGCCGGGCGGCGCGGCCTGCTTGCGGCGGCTGAAAAGGGCTTGCCGGTCATCATCATGGAACCGCTGCGGGGCGGCAAACTGATCAACCTGCTGCCTGCCGGCGCCCGGGAACTGTTTGCGCAAGACCCGCACGGCTGGAGCGCTGCCGAGTGGGGGCTGCGCTGGCTGTGGGACCAGCCTCAGGTCACCTGTGTGCTGTCGGGCATGAACTCCGTCGAAATGGTTGCGGAAAACTGCCGCGTTGCCTCTGAAGTGAAGGCGGGCGGTTTTGGCGAGGCGGAATTCCGCCTGATCGACCGGGTGAGGCAGGAAATCAACCGCAACGTAAAGGTAGGATGCACCGGTTGCGGATACTGTATGCCTTGCCCCAAAGGGGTGGACATTCCGGCAACTTTCCGGTGCTACAATGAGATGTTTACCGAACGGAAGAAAGTCGGCCGCAAAGAATACTGGCAAACCGTTTCGCTGCGCAAGGAACCTGCGTTTGCGACCCAATGTGTCGGATGCGGCAAATGCGAGAGCCATTGTCCGCAGGCGTTGCCGATCCGGCAGATGCTGCGAGAGGCGGACAAAGCATTGCGCCCGCTGCCCTACCGGGCGGCTGCGGCGGTGGCGCGAAAGGTGCTGTTCAGTGCGGGAAAACCTGGGAAAAGGCCGTAAAATGGCTTGACAATCGGTTTTTGCGGCAAAAAATTTGTTGACAAACCCTTATTGTGACGGTAAAATGAAACCATCCAAGCGCGCGGAGACGTGCGGAGTAACCTGAGCGGAGGCTGGCAATGCAGCAATTTAATGCAGACCTGCTGACGCAGGCCCGGCAGGGGGACGAAACCGCGTTGGCCGCAGTGATTGCCCGTATGATGCCGGTGATCCGGCGTGGGGCGGCTGCCAACGCTGTGCCGGGGCTGGATTTTGACGACGCCGTGCAGGAAGGGCTGATCGGCCTGTTCCGTGCGGTGCGCAGCTATAATGCCGTGCAGGGGACCCCCTTTCCCGCCTACGCGGCCAGATGCATTTCCCATGCTCAGGCAGATGCCCGCCGCGCGGCAGTGTGCAAAAAACACGCACCGCTCAACACCAGCGTACCCTTGCCGGAGGATTCCACTGCGCCGGGGCCTGAGGAGCTGGCGATTGCGGGAGAGCGGTACGAAAGGGTCCTTACGCACATTGAGTCGGTCTTGTCCACGCTGGAACGGGATGCCCTGCTGCAAAATCTTGCCGGCCATTCCACGGTCGAAACGGCACGTCAGCTTGGATGTAGCGAAAAAGCGGTGGAGAATGCCCTTGGCAGGGCACGCCGCAAACTGCGCGTACTGCGAAAGCAGTAAAATCTGTCATTCGAACCTGAAAAAGGTTGGAATCATATATGCCCCCAGTAGCTTAACATTCAGAGCGTTGGTCCAAAATAACCAAAGGTGTCGGTTGAAATCCTTCCGCGGGCAAAAATACTAAATAAGAGGAGATACCCATTATGTTCGAAGACAAGACTTTAGTATGCAAAGATTGCGGCAAGGAGTTCGTCTGGACTGCCGGCGAGCAGGAGTTCTATGCAAGCCGTGGCTTTGAGAACCAGCCCCAGCGCTGCAAGCCCTGCCGTGACGCTCGCAAGAACGCCACCCGTGGCGAGCGCCAGATGTTTGACGCTGTCTGCGCCAGCTGCGGCAAGGCCTGCAAGGTGCCTTTCCAGCCCCGCGAGGACCGTCCCGTTTACTGCAGCGAGTGCTTCGCCAAGATGAAGCAGAACTAAGGATACGCTTCGCGATCAAAGCAAACGAACAGGCGCACCTTTCTTCGGAAGGGTGCGCCCTTTTGGTTGCAAGCGGTTGGGGCGCTGCGTTATAATACAGGGGATACAGCGCCGAGCAAAGCCGCAGACCGGCAGAAAGTGGAACCGCTATGACTTTTCACAGAAACAACGTGGGAAAAATTGCAAAACAGACCGCGCCTGCCGCAGCGTACCTTGCCATTGCGGCGGCGCTGCTGCTGGTGTGCAGCAAATCTTCGCCGCTGTACCCCCTCAACGACTGGATGGACGCCAATATTTTTTACACCATGGGCAAGTCAATGATGAACGGAAGCGTTCTTTACCGGGACGTGTTCGACCACAAGGGGCCGCTGCTTTACCTGATGTACGGCCTTGCCTGGCTGGTGGACCGGGACGGTTTTTTCGGCGTTTATCTGTTGGAGACGGTGTGCTTTGCGGGGTTTCTGTTTTTCTCCATGCGCAGTGTGGAGCTGTTTACCGGCCGGCTGCATCCGGCGTGGGCCGCGCTGCCCGGCGCCTGCATTCTGGCCAGCCGCGCGATGGCGCACGGCGGCAGCGCCGAGGAGCTTTGCCTGCCGCTGCTCGCCTGTTCGCTGTACGCGGCGCTGGCTTTTTTGCAGCGCCCTGCAGCGGAGTCCGGCCCGATGCCGCTGCGGACGGTGTTGCTTCACGGTATTCTGGCCGGCTGTGTGCTTTTCGTCAAGTTTACCATGATGGGCTTTTATCTGGCTTGGGTCATTCTGCTGGCAGCGGTGTATCTCAAACGGAGATGGATGCGCCCGCTGGTGCAAAGCTGCGGCGCGTTTTTGGCGGGGATGGCGCTGGCTTTCCTTCCCTGGCTTGTGTATTTTGGACTCCATCATGCGCTGACGGATTTTTTCACCGTCTATTTTTACGACAACTTGTTTCTGTACGCGGGCAGTTCCGCACCGGCAGGGGCTTCGCAGCTGTATGCCATTGCGCAAAAGTTCTGGTGGGGCTGTTATGACAGCCCGTTGCTGGCTGCGCTTGTGTTCGGGGGGGGGGACACTGTTGCTGTTCCGGAAACAGCTTCCGCTTCGGCTGGCAGTTCCCGTGCTCGCTGCGGGATTGGCGATCAGCTGCTTTGCCCGGGGAACGTATCTTGTGTACTATTTTATGATCTTTGCGGTGTTTGCGCCGCTGGGGCTGGTGGCCGTGGTACCGGCTGCCCGGTGCCGCGCGGCCGGCCCGGCGCAGCGGTGGGCCGCACCGGCGGGGATCGCGGCGGCGCTGGCTTTTTGCGTGCTTTGCGGGCCGAACCGCTCGCAGCTGCTGCGGCCGCGGTCGGAACTTCCACAATGGCAGTTTGCTGATGCGATGCAACAGCTGGACGGGGAGCGGACGCTGTTGAATTATGGATCGCTGGACGGCGGATTTTATACGGCTGCCGCTGTACTGCCGCCCTGCAAATATTTCTGTGTGACCAACATGCCGCTGCCGGAACAGCAGGCGCAGCAGGATTCGCTGCTGCGATCCGGAACGGTCGCTTATGTTGTTGCGCTGGACAACGGTTTGACACAGCGTTTTCCGCTCTATGAGCTGGTGGGGCAGAGCAGTTATGACGGCGGTGAAGGTTTGCGCACATGGTACTTTTATCGCCGTACCGCCGAATGACCGCGGACAGTTGCGGTTTTGGGCAGGATGGGGTATAATGCTACCTGTATCACTGGATGGCGCACCGAAAGGAGACATGGCCGCATGAACCAATTCAAAAATTTTGTGTCGCGCCATGCCTTCTGGCTGCGGCTGGCTGTGGTGGCGCTGGTTTGCGTTGCCGTTGCGGCCTGGGCAGAGTACGATCTGTCCAGCCGGGTGGATGGCCAGCCGGTGTATGAGATTGTAAACGACGAGTACACCCGTGTGGTGGAAATTCCACGGGGGGAGGATGCGGGTCTGCTCCAACAGACGGAGCTTTCGGCCGGGCAGACGCTGTACGGCGTTCGGTTGGACATTGCCACTTACGATTACGCATTCTCCACCGGCAGTCTGACGGTGGAACTGCTGTGTGCCGACCGGCAGACTGTGGCCGCCTGCGGCGCGACGGATTGCATTACCTTAAAAGACAACACCTTTGCGGATGTGATTTTCGACGCGCCTTATACGGCCGCGGCGGATGAGACGCTGCTGCTGCGGATCTGTTACACTGCCCCCGGCGACCCGGACCACCCGTTGGGGCTTTGGGCCAGCGAAGGCGAGGCGGAGAATATGCCGCTTTGTACGGCGTCGGGTGAATCGCTGAATGGTACCGCCGCGCTGCAATATGTGGTGGATTATTCCGGCGCCTGGTCAAAAACGGTGGGAAGGCCGGTTTACTTGCTGCTGATCACGGCGGTGGTGCTGGGGTTTGCGCTCCTGTTTGGCCTGAAAAAGCGCTGGACGCTTCCGGCGGCGTATTTTGCCGCCGCGCTGGCGCTGGGGCTGGCTTTTTCCCTGGTGACGCCTCCGTTGGTTGCGCCCGACGAATACAGTCATCTGGCCAGAAGTTACCAGTATGCCTGTGAGTTGGTGGACCATGTGCACGGGGATGAGGAATTTCATCTGATGGTGCGCCCTTGTGACGCGCCCTATTTCAAAACGCAGACGGGCGATATCGGTATTTTCGCCTACAAGGAAATGGCGTCCCACCTGACGGAGGGCGGCAACAAAACGGAATTTACCGTGCCCAGCGGCGCGGTGGTGGCCACCGGACGCGGCATTTACGCCAACTATATTGCGCAGGGGTTTGGAATTGTGCTTGCATTCCGGCTGGGCTTGGGATTCCACGGAATGCTGCTTCTGGGCAGAGTGTTCAACCTGCTGCAATATCTGCTGCTGACCGTTCTGACTGTGTGGTGGGCGCCAAAACGCACCCAAGCGCTGTTTGCCTGTGTGGGTCTGTTGCCCATGGGCCTGCAAATGGCCGCCAGTCTCAGTCCGGACGCCGCGGTATTGGGGTTCGCGTTCTTGCTTACCGCGCTGTGTCTGCGCCTGCGGGTGGAATCCGCCACCCGGCCGTGTCTGATTGCGCTGGTGGTGACGGCGCTGGCACTGGCACCCTCCAAGGCGACGTATCTTCCGATGGTGCTGCTGATCTTGCTGATCCCCGCCGCTCACCTCGACCCGCGCAGCAATAAGGCGGTTTCCGCGCCGGAAAAGCGTCGGACTTTGCAGCCGGGCACCTGGATCAAGATCGGCTGCCTGCTGTTGGCGTTGGTGCTGTGGGCGGCACAGAACCTGAGTTCGGTGCTGTACATCACCCGCGATGTGGATAATGTGGGCCTTACCCGCGCGGCCGTTGCCCTGGCAACAGCCGCCGTGCTGCTTGGGCTTGTATATTATAAAGTAAGGAACAACCCCGGGGCACGGAAGATCTTCCTGACAGTTCTTGGGCTGGGCGTATGCGCTGTGGTTCCGGTGGGCATTTATAATCTGACCCATATGTGGGGCGGTTTGACCCCGGAGGATCTGGTGGGCAGCATTCAGCCCAACGGCGATTCCATTTATACCTACGCCATCGGCTATATTTGCCGCAACGTGCCCGCCACCGTTAAGCTGCTGCTGCGCTCGGTCAGTGCGCAGGGGGCGTCGTGGCTGCAGGGGCTGCTGGGGACCGCATTGGGCGAACCGATTGTGTATCCCATTCAGGTCAGTTGGCTGCTGGGCGTCGGCCTGGTGCTGGCGCTGCTGGCAGCGTCGCTGCGCAGTGAAAAGGACCCTGCCCGCCTGGATACGCCCGCCGCCCGCTGGGGTGTGGGTTTGATCCTGGTATGCGTGGTAGGCCTGACGGTGGTGGCTGCCCTGACATGGACGCCCATCAACTACTTCACCATTTTCGGCCTGCAGGGGCGGTACTGGCTGCCGGTGTTGCCTCTTGCACTGCTGCTGGTGGGGGAGAGCGGCGCGGTGCGCACCCATAAGGACCTTGGCTGCCCGGTT
>JBJEYG010000040.1:0-11091 GCA_051886555.1 Gemmiger sp. | reverse complement strand
AAAACCAGGTAGAGAGAACAAACTCACCGAGGGGTCCGACACCCCGGCAAGGAGGAGATTCCAATGTCCAATTTTGAAACCACCCTGCAGGACCTGGAAAGCGACGCGCGCATCCAGCCGCTCAAAACCTTTCGCCAGCACCGTACCACCACCACCTACGACCACTGCGTGCATGTGGCGAAAAGCAGCTACCGTCTGGCCAGGTTCCTGGGTATCCGCATCGACGGCGCGGCCCTGGCCCGCGGCGCGATGCTCCATGACTACTATCTGTACGACACGCGCTGCAAAAATTGCAGCGCCTACTCCCACGGCATTCACCATGCCGCCCGTGCGCTGCGAAACGCCGGGGAACAGTATGAGCTGTCCCCCATCGAGCAGAACATCATTTACAGCCACATGTGGCCGCTGAATCTGACCCATCTGCCACGCTGCCGCGAGGCCGTGCTGGTATGTATGGCCGACAAGTATTGCGCCCTGCTGGAAGCCATGTGGGGAAAAACCCGCCGGATGCCCTGCGCACGCTGAATCACGCCAACAAAATATCCCCGCCTCCGTTGAGGCGGGGATATTTTTCAGCTTTCCACCGGGATCAGGATGGGTTCCTTGCCAAGGTACCCGGCAATGACCTGGGTCAGGCAGCGGTGATCCTGCAGATGGGGCAGGCCGCTGATGGTGGCAATGCCGCGGTAGACGCCGTTGACCACAATGGGGAATGCACCGCCGCAGAAAGCATAGTGGCGCTCGTCCGCCTGCCAGGGCTCCTGCACGCCGAACAGCTCCCGCTCGGCGGCAGCGCGCAGCGAGCAGCCGTGGGTACGGGCCACCGTGGCGCACTTGCGGTTCATCCAGCCGTTGTTCTCCTCGTTGGTACCGGGCAGGAAGGACTGGTACACGATCAGGTCGTCCAGCACGATACGCACCGCAATAGGCTTCGGCTCGGACTGGCCGGCCAACCGCAGCCGGCTGCCCAGCGCATAGGCATCCTCCATATCGAACTTTTCAAACACAAATGTTTCCTCGGCACGCTTGAGCGCGGCCAGCGTTTCATTGGTATACATCATCCGCACACTCCTTCTGATTTTTTATCTCCCGGCGGCATCCTGCAGCGGACACCGCCTTTTCACACACCTGCAAAATGGAACAGCACGCCCACCACGGCGCTGCCCGCAATAACCACCACCGGATGGGGGTTCCACTTTTTCATGACGAAGAATACCGCTGCGGCCAGCACCAGGCCCGGAAGGTTGAACAGATCCGCCACCGATCCGCTGGCGGCGAAAGCATCGGTATTCAGCAAAGCCAGTTTGAATACCAGGCAGCCGGCGGCAGCAATCAGCCCCACCGAGGCGGGGCGCAGGCCGTAGAACGACCCTTTGACAAATTTATTTTCGCTGAACCGGCTGAGGAACCTGGCTACCAGCAGAATAATGATGACGGACGGCGTGACCAGCCCGACAGTGGCGATCACCGCGCCGGGCACGCCGCCGCTGGTAAAGCCCACATAAGTGGCCATGTTGACGCCCATGGGGCCGGGAGTCGACTCGGAGATGGCCACCATATCGGCAAGCTGGGCATGGGGAAACCAGCCGGTACGGTCGGAAATTTCGTACAGGAAGGGGAGCGTGGCCAGGCCGCCGCCCACGGCGAACATCCCCGCGCGGAAGAATTCAAAAAACAGACGCAGATACATCATAGTTTGCTTTTCTCCTTCCAGCTGCTCACCAGAATGCCCGCCACGGCCGCCGTCACGACAAATACCACCGACGACAAATCGGTGAACGCCGAGGCAAGAAATACCACCAGAAACACCGCCAGCGTCGCCTTGTCCACCACAGCCTTTTTCCACAACTTGAGCACCGCGTTGAAAATCAGCACGCAAACGCAGACACGGATCCCCGCAAAGGCGTTTTTGACCACCGGCAGGTCGGCAAAATTGCGGACAAAGGCCGCAATGACTGTGATGATGCCCAGCGACGGGAAAACGACCCCCAGCGTGGCTACCACGCCGCCCGCTGCGCCGCGGATCTTTTGTCCCACAAAAGTTGCGGTATTGACCGCGATCACCCCCGGCGTGCACTGGCCGACGGCGTAATAATCCATCAATTCATCCTCGGTGGCCCAGCCGTGCTTTTCCACCACCTCGCGCTGGAGCATGGGCAGCATGGCATAGCCGCCGCCGAAGGTCAGCACTCCGATGCGCGCAAACGTCCAGAACAGATCCCACAATTCCTTCATTTTTTCGCTTCCCTTTCCCCGCAGGCTATCACTATCATTCTAGCAGTATCCCGCGCCGGTTGCAAGCAAAAGCGGGCCGGAACGTTCCGGCCCGCCGCTCATCCCATCATTTTGGTGTTGCGGATGCAATAATACCCGTTCACCTGCTCAATCAGGCGCATTTCCTTCATTTCCTTCAGCACCTTGCACACCGTCACCCGGTTGACCCCCAACAGACTGGAAAGCATCTGCTGGCTGATCTTCAAGCGGATCCGAACCCAGCCGTTGTCCCGCAGCTCGCCGAAATTGTCGGCCATGATCAGCAGCATGTTGTACAGCTTCCAGGTGGCGTCGTGGTCATAATTTTCCCGCAGCTGGTCCATGGCGGAATAATATTTGTAAGAGATGCTCTCCAGCACAAAGCGGGTAATCTCGCGGTCACCGTCCATGGCGTCCAGCAGTGCCTTCTTGCTGATGCGCACCAGGTCACAGGGCGCCATCGTCTGAAAGCAGACTGCCGCCGGTGCGTCCAGCAGTACGTTGGATTCCAGAAACAGGCTCCCATCCTCAAAAAAGTTGTAGATATGCTCGGTGCCTTCGGGCGTGTATTCCTTCGAAATGACCCGCCCTTCCACCACCAGGTAGCACCAGCGCACCGGCTGGCCCGCCTCCACCAGCAGTTTGTTTTTGCCGAAATAGACGTGGTCGCCCAGTGTGAGAAACCGTTCCCACCCGGGGCGCTGGCGAAAAATGCGGCTGGGATAATCGGGCAGATTGAATTGCTCTGCCGAAATGGGCTCGTCGTGCTCCTCCCGGACGGTCATGGCGTCCTCCTCCTTCCGTCAGCGCCTGCTTCGGGCAGCGCGCTTCTGGATCAGCTCGGCCGTGATGCTCACAGCGATCTCGGCGGGTGTTTCCGCCTGAATGTCCAGTCCGATGGGTGTTTTGATGCGCGCCAGATCCTCGTCGGTAAAGCCCATGGCCCGCAGTTTGGCATTGACCCCCGCGACCTTGCGGCGGCTGCCGATCACACCGATGTAGCACGCCGGCGTGCGCAGTGCAAAGGCCTCGCAGACGGTGTCATCCTTGTGGCCGCGGGTCATGATGCACAGGAAATCGTCCGGCCCCACCTGTACCTGCTGTTCCAGCTCGTCTGCCTGTACCAGGCAGGTCCGCTCCACGCCGGGGAACAGTTCGGGGTGGCAAAACTCCTCCCGGTCCTCAATGACAATGCAGCGGAAATCTACCGCCGCCAGTGCGGGCACCAGCGCCTGGGCCACATGCCCGCCGCCAAAGATCAGCACCCGGCCGGCGCGCACCAGCGTTTCGACGTAGTACAAACGCCCGTCCGCCTCCATGCGGCAGGGCTTGAAGCTCAGCCCGTCCAGCACGGCCGGCGGCACCGGCGCGCCCACCACACCCCGTTTGGCGCCGTACAGCGTCAGCGCACCGCTGCCGCCGGGCGTAATGTCGGTGATCAGCCAGCTCTGCTCGCCTGCGGCAAACACATCCAGCGTTTCCTGCGTCATGGCAAGCGCGGCGGGATCATCGGCGGCCAGATAGTGAAAATACACCGTCACGTCGCCGCCGCAGATCATGCCCAGATCCTGCACCTGATTTTTGTGCAGCAAAAACTGTTCGGTACGGGAACTTTTGGCCCGCAGCACGTCCAGCGCGGTCTGCTGGCTGCGGTACTCCACCGCGCCGCCGCCGATGGTGCCGCAGATGCGCCCCGCCTCGGTAACCAGCATACGCGCACCTGCGCCGCGCGGCGTCGAGCCGGAGCTGGCCACGATCGTCACAAGCACCGCGTCGGTACCGGCGGCAAGGGTTTCCTTCAATTTCTGAAACAGCGTTTTCATGGCATATCCCTCACTTGTTTTTTCCATCGCAGCAGACGCTCCACGTCCTGCGGTGTATCGTTGTCCAGCACCGTACCCCGGTCCTCCACCTGCAATTCCCGCAGGCGGCAACCGCTGCGTTCCACGGCGCCGCGCAGCCCGCCCGGGCCGTCGTAGGCCATCAGATACGGGATCAGCCCCGCATTCAGCACCACCGGGTGGCCCACCTCGCCGTGCCACACCGGCCGCACAAAATCGCCCGGCAGCGCCAGCAGCGCCTGCACGGTGTCCGCGCCGACCAGCGGCACATCCGCCGGGCAGATGAGCACCCGCCTGCATTTTCCCTCCAGGCGGGCCAGCGCCAGGCGCAGCGATTCCAGCTGCTGGGTCACGGCATAATCCGGGTTGTACACAAACCGCACCCCCATGCCCCGCAGGTGGTCCTCCAGCGCGTCACGCCGGTAGCCGGTTACCACCAGAACAGGTTCCGCCCCGGCGGCGTGCATCATGCTCACCACCCGGCGGGACATGCTCTCGCCGTCCACCTGCATCAGCGGTTTGTACGCCCCCATGCGGGAGGACAATCCTGCCGCCAGCACGACCCCAGCCAACTCTGCCAACGTAAAAGCCTCCTCACGCGTACAGCAGCAGCACGTTGACCGGGGCCACGCCGAATTCCTGGGGGAATTCCTGGGGGCGGCGGTCTTTGGGCACGCGCCACCACAGCGGCGACGTACCGGGCTGCTGATTTTTATAGCGGAACTCCACCACCCACTCGAAAGGCTCCTCCATCTCGCCCAGGCATTCCACCGCAGCGCGGTTCTGCGCCGTTTTGGCATTGAAATAGTGGGCGCGGATGCCCACCGCGCAGACGCCGTCGCCCACGGGGCGGGCGGTGGTCAGGCGAATGCCCCATTCGGGCACTTCCACCTCATATTCGCCGGTTTTATGCGCAGCGGCAATGTTTTTGCAGCCGGTCAGCGCAGCGGCGGCGATGCTGCCGGGATCCGCGAACAGTTCCTTGGTGGGTTTCACCGCCAGCAGACGGCCCCGCTCCATCACGGCGACGCGGCCGCACATGTGGTAAGCCTCGTCCCGGCTGTGTGTGACCATCAGCACATCATGGCCGAACGTGGCCAGCAGATCCCGCATCTGCAGCTGAAGTTTGTCCCGCAGATGGCTGTCCAGTGCCGAAAACGGCTCGTCCAGCATGAGCAGACGCGGCTTGCTGACCAGGATGCGCGCCAACGCCACGCGCTGCTGCTGCCCGCCGGACAGCTGGGCCGGGCGGTGATCTTCCAGCCCTTCCAGCTGCATCAGCGCCAGTACCCGGCGCAGCTCGGCCTCGCGGGCATTTTTGTCCTTCTCGCGGCGCAGGCCGCACAGAATATTCTGGCGCACCGTCATGTTGGGGAACAGCGCGTAGTTCTGGAACAAATACCCCACCTGCCGTTTCTGCGGCGGCAGGTCGATCTTTTTTTCCGAATCGAACAGCGTCACGCCGTCCAGCACAATGCGGCCGCGGTCGGGCGTTTCAATGCCTGCAATGCACTTGAGGGTAATGCTTTTGCCGCAGCCGGACGCGCCCAGCAGCCCCAGTACGCCGGGATCGTCCGGCTCGGTTTCAAAGGCCACGTCCAGCGTGAACGCGCCCAATTTTTTGTAAATCTGCACCTGAAGGCTCATTTTCCCGCCGCCTTTCTGCTGGAACGCTGGCGGTCCTCCAGCATGTTGACGGCCAGCAGCACTACCGCCGAGATTGCCAGGTTGACCAGCACCCACCGGAAGGCCCCGGCCTCGTCGTTGGTGCGCCATAACTGATACACGGTGGTGGAGATGGTCGCGGTTTTGCCGGGCGTATAGCCGATCAGCATGCTGGTGGCGCCGTATTCGCCCAGCGCGCGGGCGAAGGCGAGCACCGTTCCGGCCAGAATGCCCTGACGGCAGGCGGGCATACGGATGCGCCAGAAAATATAGGTATTGGAAAGGCCCAGCGTCTGCCCCGAGTAGGCCAGCGTTTCGTCAAAACTCTCGAACGCGCCGCGGGCGGTACGGTACATCAGCGGGAACGCCACCACCGTGGCCGCCAGCACGCCGCCGTACCAGTTCATGACAAACTTGATGCCGAACTGCGCCAGCCAGATGCCCAGCGGCCGCTTTGCGCCGAAAACGAGCAGCAAAAAGTAGCCGCAAACCGTGGGGGGAAGTACCATGGGCAGCGTGAGGATCACATCCAGCACGCCCTTGACTGCCCTGGGCAGCCGCGCCGCGTAGTAGGCAAAGAAAATGCCCAGAAAAAACACCAGCACACAGCTGATGGCGGCAATGCGCAGTGAGTTCCAAAGGGGATACCAGTCCATTCTTGCAGCTCCTTACCCGTAAAGACAGGCAAACCGGCAGGGTGTTTCCCTGCCCCGCCGGTTTGTCCCCGGGGCGGCTGTACCGCCCCCGTCGTCTTATTTTATCACATTACGCCACAGGCGAGAAGCCCACGCTCTCAAAAACCGCCATCGCCTCGTCGCCGGTCAGATAGTCCAGGAATGCTTTGGCCGCATCAGGATTCTGCGCGGTCTTGAGCACGGCGGCGGGATAGATGATCTGGCCGCACATCTCCGGGGTGGCGTAGTCCACGATGGTCAGCCCTGCGCTGAACGCGTCGGTGCAGTAGATCACGCCGCAGTCCACGCTGCTCTCGGAAACCTGGGTGGTAACTTCCTTCACGTTGGTGCCGTAAGTAATCAGACCGGCGTTGGCCAGTTCTTCCTCGCTGAGCTCGTAGTAGGCCAGGATCTTCTGGGTGTACTGGCCGACCGGCACGTCGCTGTTGCCCATCGCCATCAGCACATCGCCGGCTTTGAATGCCTCGGCCAGCGCGTCAAAACTCTCGATGCCCTTGGGGTTTCCTTCCGGCACGCAGAGGGTGACCTTGTTTTCCAGCAGATTGATGCGGGTGGACGCGTCCACAAAGTCCAGACCGTCGGTATTCACCTCAGGATCGGCCTCGATGTCCAGCTGATTCATCTGCTTCTGGCCGGCGGAGATGAACAGGTCGCAGTCGGCGCCCTCCTCGATCTGGGTCTTGAGAGTACCGGAGGAGTCAAAGTTGTAGGTAATGGTGATACCGGGGTGCGCAGCCTCATAGGTCTCCTTGATCTCGGTCAGCGTCTCGGTCATGGAAGCGGCGGCGAACACGATGATTTCGCCCTCGCCCACGTCCTCGGCGGGCGCTGTTTCCCCGGAAGAAGCAGTCTCGGAGGCGGTGCTCTCCGCCGGGGCGCTGTCGGCGGCGGAGGATGCGGTGCTGGACGCGGAGCCGCCGCAGGCGGTCAGCGCACAGGCCATCGAAGCAGCCAGCAGCAGTGCGGTCAGTTTGTTCAGTTTCATGGGTCTTTTCTCCTTTTGCCTTGGTATTTCAAAGGCGGTTTTTTATTACAAGCGTGGATTTACACGCCTATAATTCCTCGGTTTACTTGCGGGCGCAATCAGAGACTTCGCCCCGCAGAAGCCCCATCGCGTGGGGGATGGTATCCAGGAACACATCCATGCTCTCCATGCACGCCTTCGGGCTGCCGGGCAGGTTGATGATGAGCGTTTTACCCCGGATGACCGACGCCGCGCGGGAGAGCATGGCCCGCGGGGTGATGGCCAGCGACGCGGCGCGGATTGCCTCGGCAATGCCGGGGGCATTGCGGTCGGCCACGGCCAGCGTGGCTTCGGGGGTGATGTCCCGCACGCCGAATCCGGTACCGCCGGTGGTCAGAATCAAATCCGGCTGGCGCTGGTCACACAGGCGGATAAGCTGCTTTTTCAGCGCGGCGGCATCATCCGCCAGCAGCAGCTGTTCCACCACCTCATAGCCGTTCGCCCGCAGGCGTTCGGCAATGGCAGGGCCGCTTTTGTCCTCCCGCTCGCCGCGCGCGCCTTTGTCGCTGAGCGTGATGACCGCCGCCTGCCAGGGGCGCGGGGCGGTGCGCGGCTGGATGGTCATTTCGTCGCCCACGGCGATGTCGCCGGCCTCCAGCACACGGGCAAACACACCCTCGCGGGGCATGATGCAGTCGCCCATTTTTTTGTAGATCTCACAGTGGCTGTGGCATTCCTTGCCGATCTGCGTCATTTCCAGCACAACGTCGCCGCAGCGCAGCAGCGTACCCACCGGCAGCGCCCGGAAATCGAATCCTTCCACCACCAGGTTCTCGCCGAAGGCGCCGGGTTTCACATCGGCGCCCCGCTCGTTGAACGCGGCGATCTTGTCGGCGGACAGCAGGCTCACCTGCCGGTGCCAGTGTCCGGCGTGCGCGTCGCCCTCCACGCCCCAGTCCACAGCGAAATGGGCGCGCCGCTCCGGCGTCTTCTGAATGCCCCGCACCGCGCTGGTGCAGATCGCGATCACTTTTCCCATGTTATCCTCCAATTTGGCTCATGCCCTTTTGCTCAGTCACCGCGCCGCCGCCGTCAAAGCAGTGGGCTCGGGGCTTTGCCCAAATCGCGCAGCGCAGCGCTTCGGCAAGCGTTTCCGGCCGCGTGCGCAGCACAGCGCGCAGGTCGGTGTTGTCGCTGTAACATAGGCAGGGCTTCAAAAGTCCCGTGCTGGTCAGCCGCACCCGGTTGCAATCCCGGCAGAATTTGTGGCTGACCGCGTCGATCATGCCGATACGCCCGGTCAACGCGGCGCTGGCGTAATAATGGGCAGGGCCGTTGCCGCGGCGTTCCGCGACGGGATGCAGGTCCGGCCAGGCGCCGCGCAGGATCTCCAGCGCCTGTTCCCGTTTTGGTCCGGACCTTGTCTGGTGCGCGCCCTCGCCGATGGGCATGACCTCGATAAACCGCACATCGATGGGGCGCCGGGCAAAGCAGGCCAGCGGGATCAGCCGCTCCTCGCACCCGGCCAGCATGACACAGTTCAGTTTGGTTTTCAACCCGGCGTCCACGCAGGCGTCCACGCCTGCCAGCACCCGTTCCAGCAGATCGCAGCCGGTAATGGCACGGAAAGACGCGGCGTCGGCTGCATCCAGGCTGATGTTGACGCCGTCCAGCCCCAGTCCTGCCAGCTCCTGCGCCAGCGGGGCCAGCAGCACGCCGTTGGTGGTCAGCGTAACCTGTTCCACGCCGGGCATCGCTTTCAGCCGGCGCATAAAATCCGTGCAGCCGCGGCGCACCAACGGCTCGCCGCCGGTGATCTTAAATTTGTTTACGCCCAGCTCCACCGCGGCCGCCGCCACCTGCAAAATTTCCTCATAACGAAGGATGTCGCTGTGGGGGTTCAATTCAATGCCCTGCGGCATGCAGTAACGGCAGCGCAGGTTGCAGCGGTCGGTGATGGAAATGCGCAGATAGTCAATGGTACGTCCGTACTGGTCCAGCATACCGCTCACTCCTCAAAGCGGAAATCCCCGCTTTTGCCACCGTGCTTTTCCACAAGATGCACATCGCCGATGGTCATGCGCTTGTCCACCGCCTTGCACATATCGTATACGGTCAGCAGCGCCACCGAGACGCCGGTCAGCGCTTCCATCTCCACGCCGGTCTTGCCGTCGCAGCGCACGGTGCAGCGCGCCTCGATGGCGTGCCCCTCGGGCAGAAGCGTGAATTCCACGGCGCTCTTGGTCAGGTTCAGCAGGTGGCACAGCGGGATCAGTTCGCTGGTGCGCTTGGTGGCCATGATGCCCGCCACCTGCGCTACGCCCAGCACGTCGCCCTTTTTGGCGCGGCCTGCCGCCACCATCTCAAAGCATTCGGCACTCATCACAATGCGTCCGACGGCCACCGCCTCGCGGGCGGTGGGCGCCTTGCCGCTCACATCCACCATCACGGCGTTGCCGTTGCCGTCTATATGGGTAAACTCTCTCTGCAAATTTTACACTCCCTTGCCAAAGCCACAGTTGGGGAAATGGCATTCCCCGCAATTCAGGCACAATCCGCCGTTGCCCAAGCCCGCCAGCCATTCGGCAGTGATGGGCACATCCGCCAGCAGACGGGGCAGCGCCAGATCGAACACGGTGCGTCTGGCGTACATGATGCACCCCGGCAGACCGCAGACGGGGCGGCCGTCCTGTGTGTAGGACACCAGAAACATGGCGCCCGGCAGCACCGGCGCACCGTAGCTGACGATGCCTGCCCCCGTATTGCGGATGGCCAACGGCGTCTTGTCGTCCGGGTCCACGCTCATGCCGCCGGTGCAAAGCACCATCTCACAGCCGTCTGCCAGCATTCGGTTGATTGCGGCAGTGATCTTCCCGTGATCGTCATCCAGCACCTCATGGGCGACCATCTGGCAGCCGAACTCGGCCAGCTTGGCCTGAATGACCGGCGTGAAGGTATCCGGAATGCGGCCGTAAAACACCTCGTTGCCGGTGGTGACCAGGCCGTATTTTTTTGGCTTCAGCGGCAGCAGCTGCAACAGCGGTTTGTCACCCGCAACCTGTCTGGCACGCGCCATCTTTTCCTTCTCGATCACCAGCGGAATGATGCGCGTTCCGCACAGTTTGTCGCCCTTTTTGACCACAAAGCCGGAAGGCCGGGTGGCGATCATCATCTCGCCCAGGCTGTTGACCGCCCGCAGGCGTTCCAGGTCGATGAGCAGCAGACCGTCCTCGTCGGCGATCAGCTCGATCTTACCCTCCTTCGGCTCGGAAGCGTGCATATGCTCGCCCTGGCAGATGGCGCGCAGAATATCGGCGGCGTCATTTTCGTGCAGTTTTGTCTCGTCGTTCTCCCACACATAGATGTTGTCCTTGCCCACGCTGAGCAGCACGGGGATGTCCTCCTCCCGGATGACATGGCCCTTGCGAAACACGGCGTCCTTGGTAACGCCCCGGATGATCTGGGTAATGTCATGGCAGAGCGCCTGCCCGACAGCGTCCTCGGTCTTCATCAGTTTCATTTTCGTTTTCTCCTTCCGCTTTATCCCGTCACTCCGTATTTTTCGGCCATCCGCAACGTGTCGTCGTAGCGCCGCTGCCAGGCCTGCACCGCCGCGGGGCCGTCGCATTTTTTCCTTGCGTTTTCAAATCGTGTCTGTATCGTGACCGGCTCG
>JBJEYG010000039.1:0-2513 GCA_051886555.1 Gemmiger sp. | reverse complement strand
CAACAGGTGTTTCCACCCCGACACGGTGCACAAGGCCGGTCACCCGATCCGCCACCGAGCGATGGATCCCCGCGATAATATCGCACTTGTCGGTGCCCATAGACAGCTGGCTGATCACTTCGCTTTCCGCAAACACCGTGCAGGTGGAACTGATCTCCACCCGTCGGCTGGAAAGTGCCCCCAGCATTCCCAGTTCTTCCACACGTACTTCCAGTACGCGGGCCATTACGTCCAGGAATCGCCCCGTACCGGCGGCGCACTTGTCGTTCATCTGGAAATTGACCATCGTACCGTTCTGCAGGTGCAGCGCCTTTACATCCTGACCGCCGATGTCAATGACCGTTCGCACACCGGGAAAACAGAATTCCGCCCCCTTGGCATGGCAGGACAGTTCACTCATCTGCCGGTCTGCAATTCCCTGGAGGGAGTTGCGCCCATAGCCGGTGGCCAGCGTGAAAGCCAGCCGGTCTTTGGACAGGCCGGCGTTTTGCAGTACCGCCTCGATGGCACGGGCGGGGCCGCTGGTGCCGGCGCCGACGCCGATTAGCGACTTGGCGACGATGTCCGTTCCGTTTTTCAGAATCACGCATTTGGACGCGGTGGACCCCACGTCAATGCCGAGGGTGTAAAGATCCATGACAACCTCCTTGCCGGGCTCGGTCATGAGCCGGGGTAGCGGGTGAGGAATCGCCTTTCATATGCCGACTTCCGGCGGAACAAACGCCCGCCGGAAGCCAGCCCGGGAAAGGGAGAGATCAAAATTGTTTAACCGAAGAAGCCGCCCAGAAGCGACAGCAGGATGGGATTGTAAATATCGTCGATGATCACGGCGAAGGACGGATACAGAACCCAGGCGATGTTGTGCCAGCCATATTCATCCATAATTGCCTTCTCGTTGGCGACGGCATTGGAACCTGCGCCGCAGCCCCAGCCGATGTTGCCCGCGACCATAACGGCTGCGCCGTAATCATGACCGTAAAGACGGAAGCCAATGAAGATACCGAACAGGACGATCAGCAGAGCCTGAGCGACCAGGATGACGGCCATCTTTCCGGCAACCGGAGCCAGCTTGGTGAAGTCGACGCTCATCAGCGTCAGAGCCAGGTAGAGTTCCAGCCACATATCTTCAATGGCGTTGACCTCTGCGGTATATGCCAGGCGTTGGCGCCGTCGATCTCGGCAGCCTCATACAGGGTGGAATCCACCGATGCAATGGCGCCAATAAACATGACAATGTTCTGGCCGACATACTTCCACACCGAACAGGCAACCAGCACGATGTTGTTGATGCTTTCATCTTTCAGCCAGTAAGGCAGACTTTCCAGCGGAATACCCAGCCATCCCAGCAGTGTATCCAGCACGAAACCGTGGGTGAAGAAGAACTTGAAGATGAAGCCTACCGAAATGCCGCAGACCAGGCACGGGAAGTACAGTGCACCGCGGAAGAACCGGCTGCCTTTGACCTTGAAGCTGAGCAGCGTGGCAAACAGCAGCGCCAGCGCCATCTGCACCACCGAGCCGATCATGTAATACAGGCTCAGTTTCAGCGCGGAGAAGCAGTCATCACGGGTAAACACTTCAATGTAGTTTTTCAGGCCGACAAATTCCCGCTTGCCGATGTACTTCATTTTGAAAAAGCTGAACTGCACCATTTTGAAAAAGGGCAGATAAGTGAAGGTAAACAGCAAAAGTAGCGGCAGAATCAAAAATGTTACGGTGCAGATGATTTGCTGGCCACGCATGCTTTTACACCATTGAATAAAGCTCTTTTTGCGGGGCTTGTCAGCGGTGATAACGTCGGATTTCATAAATGGGGGTCCCTCCTTCTTTGATTCAAAAGGAGGGGGCGGGCCGTTACGGCCCGCCCCCAACCGCAGACTTTTATTTTGCGTTATGCAGGAGCGTACTCGTCCACAGCAGCGTTCCAGGCCTCGTTCCAATCGGCAATGATGTCATCGTAAGTCTCGTCACCGTTGATTGCGGCTTCCACCACACGCTGTACGTGGGTCTGGTCAGCATTCAGAGAAAGCTCGGATTCCTGGTTGACATTGGGCTGCAGATCGGCGATCTCGGCAGGCGCCTGAGTATCCTCAATCAGGTCGATGCCGTCAAAGGCGGCGAGTGTGGCGGGGTATTCCTGGCTCTTGAGCACCGGAACGCCGCCCTGGTTAAACGAGAAGTTTCTGGACTCAGAGAACCACTTGATGTACAGCATGGAGGCAATCTTGTTGTCGTCGCTGATGTTCTTGTTCACACCGAAGCAGTAGTCAGCACCGGCGGAAGCGTACTGAGTGCGATCCACCGTGATGGGGAACGGCATATAGCCAATGTCATCCGCGTTGGGGCCGGCATCCTGCATCTGGACGATCGCCCAGCTGCCCAGAACCATGCAGCCAATCTTGCCTTCGTTGATCATGGGCTTGCAGCCTTCCCAGTCGGTGGTGGTGGGGTCATCCTCGGTCAGGCCCATGGACACCGCGTCGTACAGGATCTTGTACACCGCATAAGGCCCG
>JBJEYG010000038.1:0-2513 GCA_051886555.1 Gemmiger sp. | reverse complement strand
ACACCGGATACCCCGCCTTGCGCAGTGCGGTGGCCTGATTGGCAAGGCCGGCGCCGGCCTTGGCCAGCCTGGTAACCGCTTCCGGATCCTGGGTCAGTACATCCGCCATCTGCCGGTTGACCCGGCCGAACTTCCGGCGCATTACCAGGTTGCTGGACTCCTGTCCGAACAGCAAAAACAGGCACAGCCCCAGCACGGGAAACAGCAGAATCAGTACGATCCAGGAAAGTTTATAGGCACTGTTGATGCGATTGCCGCTGATGTGAAGCACAACCAGCAGGCTGAGCAGACTGGTAAACAGGGAAATGTAAGCGTAATACTCATTCAGACGGGCAACCAGCCACACGATCCAGCCTACCTGAAGCAGTACGCAGAGCGCCACCAGCGCGCCCCGCCCCACACTGTTTTTCATCGTTTGACGTTTTTCTTCTGTTTCTGCGGGCATGAGCAGCCCTCCTTTTCCCGATAATCAGTAATATGGTAACATGTTTTGCACCGGTTGTAAAGTTCATCTGCTTGCCTGCCGAATGTACAAATCCGCAAGAAAATTCATAAAAAATAAATATTTTTTCATTTTTCTCTGTACTTTTCCGCTTTTGCGTGGTAAAGTTAAACCATCTTTTTATTGCGGAAAGAGGGGGTATTATGTCAACGATCAACTTTTGTATCATTTCGGCCATTGTGGTGTATCTGCTCATCATGCTGGCCATCGGATTCCTGTTCAGCAAAACAAACAGCGACTCCACTGACTTTTATCTGGGCGGCCGGCGGATGGGCCCGCTGGTCACGGCGATGAGCGCCGAAGCCAGCGACATGTCCAGCTGGCTTCTGATGGGCCTGCCCGGCGTGGCTTACCTGTCCGGCATGTGCGACGCCGCGTGGACGGCCATTGGTCTGGCAGCAGGCACCTGGCTGAACTGGTATTTTGTGGCGCGGCGGCTGCGCCGGTATTCCAGCAACCTGGGCGCCATCACCGTACCGCAGTTTTTTTCCAAACGGTTTCACGATCGACGCAACCTTCTCAATGCCATTGCGGCGCTGGTGATTGTCGTTTTCTTCATTCCCTACACCGCGTCGGGCTTTGCCGCCTGCGGCAAGCTGTTCAACAGCCTGTTCGGGGTGGATTACATGTGGGCGATGGTGGTATCAGCGCTGGTCATCGTAGGCTACACCATCATGGGCGGTTTCAAGGCGGTTTGTACTACCGACCTGATCCAGTCCTGCGTCATGACGCTGGCGCTGTTCGTGGTGGTGGGCTTCGGCGTGCATACGGCAGGCGGGCTGGACGCCGTGGTGGCCAACGCCACCGCCCTGCCCGGCTATCTGAGCCTGACCGCCATGCACGACGCCGCCTCCGGCTCAGCGACCGCCTACGGCCCGCTGACCATTCTTTCCACACTGGCCTGGGGCCTGGGTTACTTCGGCATGCCGCACATTTTGCTGCGCTTTATGGCCATTGAGGACGAGAAGAAGCTGGTGCTCTCCCGCCGGATCGCCTCCGTGTGGGTGGTCATTGCCATGAGCGTGGCCATCTTTATCGGCATGGTGGGCCGCGCCATGAGCAAGGCGGGCGCGCTGGATTTTCTGGAAGGTTCCGCTTCCGAGACGGTCATTGTCAAAATCGCCGGGCTGATCAGTCAGACCGGTCCCTTCGCCGCCATCGTGGCCGGCGTCATTCTGGCGGGTATTCTGGCCGCCACCATGTCCACCGCTGACAGTCAGATGCTGGCCGCAGCTTCCAGCGTATCCCAGAATCTGCTGCAGGATTTTCTGCACATCCGCCTGGACGGTAAGCAGAGTCTGCGCGCTGCCCGCCTGACCATTCTGGCGGTGAGCGTACTGGGCGTGTTCCTTGCGCGTGACCCCAACTCCAGCGTGTTCGGCATCGTCAGCTTTGCGTGGGCAGGGTTCGGCGGCGCCTTTGGTGCGGTCATGCTGTGTTCCCTGTTCTGGAAGCGCTGCAACTGGCAGGGCGCGCTGGCCGGCATGGTGTCCGGCGGCGTAACCGTGTTCGCCTGGAAATACCTGGTGCGCCCGCTGGGTGGTGTATGGAACATTTACGAACTGCTGCCCGCCTTCCTGGTGTCGCTGCTGTTCTGTGTGGCGGTCAGCCTGCTGACGCCCGCCCCCGACGCCGACATCCAGGCGGAGTTCGACCAGGCCAAGGCCTGAAGCGGCACCCCATAAAACAACGAATCCTCCGCGGGATCCAGCGATCCTGCGGAGGTTTTTTCTGCCCGGAAACCGCCCCATCCAGGGGCGTGTCATACGGGCGCGGTGATTTCAATGTGGTTTCCTTCTGAGTCGACAAATTCCGCGACCCAGTTCCTGCCGATTTTTCTCAGCGGGAAGCAGATCTCTTTTCCCCGGATTTTGGCGTTCAGCTACACAGATATAAAGCGAACGAATGTTGCAATTCATCCTCTGTTCCTCCGTCCATCTTCCCTGTATTCCACTGTTTTGGTCCCGTTACGCCGTTTTCTGCCCCGTGAGCGGATATCTGGCGCACAGAG
>JBJEYG010000037.1:0-2514 GCA_051886555.1 Gemmiger sp. | reverse complement strand
CAAAACGGGTTTCCGCCCCCGTCCGCGGGGCGCACGGAGAAAACTACCAAAGTCATTAGGAGTGAATTATGGCAAAATTAGTGATCGTGGAGTCGCCCGCAAAGGCAAAAACCATCGGCAAGTATCTTGGCAAGGATTACAAGGTCACTGCCAGTATGGGTCACATCCGCGACTTGCCCGCGTCGCAGCTGGGCATCGACGTGGAAAATCACTACGCGCCCCATTACGTCACCATCAAAGGCAAGCAGAAGCTGGTCAAGGAGCTGAAGGCCGAGGCCAAAAAGTGCGACGGCGTGCTGCTGGCCACCGACCCCGACCGCGAGGGCGAGGCGATCAGCTGGCACCTGGCCAACGTGCTGGGGCTGGACCCCGCCGCGCCCAACCGCGTCACCTTTGACGAGATTACCAAAAAAGGCGTGCAGGAGGGCATGGCCCACCCCCGCGCCATCGATATGGACCTGTTCAACGCCCAGCAGGCCCGCCGCGAGCTGGACCGCCTGGTGGGCTACAAGCTGTCGCCCTTTCTGTGGCGCAAGGTGCGCCGGGGCCTGTCCGCCGGGCGGGTGCAGAGCGTGGCCGTGCGCATCATCCGCGACCGGGAGCTGGAGATCGAAAACTTCAAGCCGGAGGAATACTGGAACCTGGACGCCACGCTTGCCCCCAAAGGCGCGCTGACCGCCCGCGAACAGTTCACCGCCCGCCTGGCTGCCACCGCCGACGGCAAAAAACTGGAAGTGAAGGACAAGGCCACCGCCGACCGCATCACCGCCGAGCTGGCGGGCAGGGAATACACCGTCACCAAGGTGGACAAAGGCCGCCGCAAGCGGGTGCCCGCGCCGCCCTTCATCACCTCCACCCTTCAGCAGGAGGCCAGCCGCCGGTTCGGCTTCTCGGCCACGCGCACCATGCGCGCCGCCCAGATGCTGTACGAAGGCGTGGACATTGCCGACCACGGCACCGTGGGCCTGATCACCTACATGCGTACCGACTCGCTGCGCATCGCCGACGAAGCCGCCGCCGCCGCGAAGGAGTTCATCACCGGGCGCTGGGGCGAGGCTTACACCTGCAAGGGCAAGCGCAGCTGGAAGTCCCGCTCGGCCACCGCCGCCCAGGACGCCCACGAGGCCATCCGCCCCTCCATGCCCGCGCTGACCCCCGATGAGGTGGAGCAGAGCATCTCCGGCGACACCGCCAAGCTCTACCGCCTGATCTGGAGCCGCTTTATGGCCAGCCAGATGGCCGACTGCCAGATGGACACCGTCTCAGTGGGCGTCACGGCGGGCAACTACCTGTTCCGCGCCAGCGGCTTCCACGTCACCTTCGACGGCTTCACCGCCCTGTACGAGGAGGCCACCGACGACAAGCAGAAAAAAGAGACCGCCCTGCCCCCGCTGGAGGTGGGCCAGGCGCTGGATCTGAAAAAATTCGCCGGCGAACAGAAATTCACCCAGCCGCCGCCGCTCTACACCGAAGCAACGCTCATCCACGCGCTGGAGGAGAACGGCATCGGCCGGCCTTCCACCTACGCGCCCATCATCACCACCATCGTCGACCGCGGCTATGTGGAGAAGGAGAACAAAAAGCTCAAAACCACCCCGCTGGGCCAGGCAGTCAACCAGGTCATGCTGGACCAGTTCCCCGACATCGTGGACTTGACCTTCAGCGCCGGCATGGAAAAAAAGCTGGATACCGTCGAAAACGGCCAGGCCGACTGGGTGGATACGGTGGACCAGTTCTACCAGGGCTTCGCCAAAAGCCTGGAATCCGCCGAGAAAAATATGGAGGGCGTCAAGGTCAAGGTGGCCGACATCCCCACCGACGAAGTGTGCGACAAATGCGGCCGCCCCATGGTCATCAAATCGGGGCGGTACGGCAAGTTCCTGGCGTGCAGCGGGTTCCCCGAATGCAAAAACGCCAAGCCGCTGGTCAAGGACACCGGCGGCCTGTGCCCGCTGTGCGGCGGCCACATGCTGGTGCGCAAAAGCGCCAAGGGCCGCGTGTACTACGGCTGCGGCAACTACCCCACCTGCAACTTCATGACCTGGGACGAGCCGGTGACCGAAACCTGCCCCCAGTGCGGCGCCACGCTGTTCAAAAAGAGCGGGCGGCTGTACTGCGCCAGGGAAGGCTGCGGCTTCTCCAAGCCCATTGAGAAAAAGTAAGGACACACTATGAACGAACCGAACGTTACCATCCTGGGCGCGGGCCTGGCCGGGTGCGAGGCCGCGCTGTGGCTGGCCGGGCGCGGCGTGGGGGTGGATCTGTACGAGCAGAAGCCCGTGCACTTTTCGCCCGCCCACAAAAGCGCCGGCTTTGCCGAGCTGATCTGCTCCAACTCGCTGAAGGCCGAGCGGCCGGACTCCGCCTCCGGCCTGCTCAAGCTGGAAATGCGCATCCTCGGCTCCCACCTGCTGGACACCGCCGACGCCGCCCGCGTGGCCGCGGGCGGCGCGCTGGCCGTCGACCGCCACCGGTTTTCCGCCGCCGTCACCGAGCAGGTGCAACGCTGCCCCA
>JBJEYG010000036.1:0-2529 GCA_051886555.1 Gemmiger sp. | reverse complement strand
ACATATCCAATGCCTCTGCTTCTTTTTTGGTATCGTTGGAGGTATTGACCAAAAGTAACTGGTAGCCTTTGTCTCGCAGAACACAACTGATGCCTTCCACCACACGAGAGCAGCTTTCGCTGCTGAGTTTGGGCATAATAACACCAATTTGCCGGGTCTGGCGGGTACGCAATGTCTGTGCCTGGGCACTGGGGCGATAACCGGTCTTGGCAACAGCGTCCGCGATTTTTGCGCGTTTGTCTGCACTCAGATACCCATTATTAAAATAGCGGCTGACGGCAGCTTTGGACACGCCGGCAAAAGCGGCAAATTCGGTGATGTTCATAAGGACTCCTTTGCTGTGAAAATATGGGAACGATTACATCTTTGTGCCCAGTATACCCGATTCCCGGACGGGATGCAAGCATTGCCCAAAACGAAAAAAGCAGCCGGTTCCGGCTGCGCAGAAAAGACTCAGACTTTTCCGTTTTCTTTGGCGTAGCGGCACACATCCCGCAGGCAGCATTTGTCGCAGTAAGGTTCGGTGCGCGCGGTGCATACAGCTCGGCCATGGTAAACAAGCCGGTGGCAGAAATCGCTGCCTTCTTCCGGGGGAATGAGCTTCCAAAGGGCCATCTCCACTTTCTGCGGCTCTTTGATCCCATCCACAAGGCCGATTCGGTTGCAAAGACGGATGCAATGTGTGTCGGTGACAATCGCAGGCTGACCGAACACATCCCCCATAATCAGATTGGCGCTTTTTCGCCCGACGCCGGGCAGCGCCAACAGTTCCTGAAACGTTTTGGGAACTTGGCAGTCGTACTTGTCGCGCAATACGCGCATACAGGCCGAAATATCGCGCGCTTTGCTGCGGCCCAGCCCGCAGGGCTTAACGATTGCTTCTATTTCCTCCGGCGTTGCAGCAGCCAACGCCTCCACATTGGGATAACGCGCAAACAATTCCTGTACTACAACATTGACCCGCGCGTCGGTGCACTGGGCGGCCAGCCGAACCTCCACCAAAAGCTGCCAGGCGTGTGCATAATCCAATGTACAATCTGCTACCGGATATTCTTTTTTCAGACGTTGTATGCAGCAAAGCGCCAATTCTTTTTTATCCATAAAACAGAAAAGCTCCTTTAAAATAAAGTTAACTAAAGTATCACAGGTTGCGTGTTCTTTTGCTTGATTCTATCATGGTTATCTACTATAATTCAAGTTAGTGACTATGATATTTTATTCACACTGATATATTTATGTCGACGTAATTCGACAAGAACAGGGGAGGGGCGTTTATGGAGCCGTTGGCACAGCGATTGCGCCCCCGGACGCTGGACGATGTGTGCGGCCAGCAGCATCTGCTTGCGCCGGGGAAGGTTTTTCGCCGCACCGTAGAGAGCGGACGCATTCCCAATATGATTTTTTATGGTCCCTCCGGCGTAGGCAAAACTACGGTGGCTGGAATCATCGCGCAGAGCAGCGGAATGCGGTTGCACAAGCTCAATGGTACGACAGCATCTACAGCGGATATTAAGGCGGTATTGTCTGATATCGGTACATTGGCCGGTGCAGGCGGCATTCTGCTCTATCTGGATGAGATCCAGTATTTCAACAAGCGCCAGCAGCAGAGTCTGCTGGAGTGTATTGAACAGGGAACTGTAACACTGATCGCATCCACCACCGAAAATCCTTATTTTTATATCTACAATGCGCTGCTTTCCCGTTGCACCGTATTTGAATTTAAAGCACTGACCCCCGCCGATATTAAGCGCGGGCTGCAAAATGCGGCACAGCGGCTTGGGCGCGAAGGAGAAAACGTGGTGGAGATTTTGCCTGACGCACTGGATTATCTGGCTCAGAGTGCAGGAGGAGATATGCGCAAGGCGCTGGGAAGTCTGGAGTTTGCCGTGACTGCTGCGCCCGCGGTGGATGGAGTACAGACGATCACGCTGGACATGGTGCAGCAGGTGGCAAAGCATACCGCCATGCGGTATGACAAGCTGGGCGATGATCATTATGACATTGTTTCAGCGTATCAGAAATCCATGCGTGGTTCCGACCCGGATGCCGCGCTGCACTATCTGGGCCGTTTGTTGGAGGCAGGGGATCTTCCATCCGCCTGCCGCCGGCTGATGGTGTGTGCCTGTGAAGACGTGGGACTTGCCTACCCGCAGATCATACCTATCGTTAAGGCAGCGGTAGATGCTGCCAATATGCTCGGTCTGCCGGAAGCGCGGATCCCCCTGGCGGATGCCGTGGTGTTGGTGGCAACGGCGCCAAAATCCAATTCGGCATATGAGGGAATCAATGCGGCCATGGCCGATATACAGGCTGGAAAAAGCGGACCGATCCCCCGTCAGTTGCAGAACAAACACTATGACGGTGAAGATGCAACAGTCAAAGGTCAGCACTACAAATACCCGCACAGTTTCCCCAATCACTGGACAGAGCAGCAGTACCTTCCGGATGCGCTCAAAGGGACGATATATTATCGTTATGGCGAGAATAAGACGGAACAAGCGGCTGCGGCTTACTGGCAACGCATCAAAA
>JBJEYG010000035.1:0-2531 GCA_051886555.1 Gemmiger sp. | reverse complement strand
CACCGTGGGCGGCAACATCTCCGGCACCTCCGATCTGGCCCCGCTGGATCAGCAGGCTGCCATGATCCAGGAGCTGTTCCCCGATGCCACCAACGTGGGTCTGCTCTACTGCTCCGCCGAGGCCAACTCGGTTTACCAGTGCGATGTGATGGAAGGTTACCTGACCGAGGCAGGCTACACCGTCACCCGTTACGCCTTCACCGATACCAACGACGTTGCTTCCGTCACCCAGTCTGCGGCTGACGCTTCCGACGTGATCTACATTCCCACTGACAACACTGCCGCTTCCAACACCGAGGCGATTGCCAACGTTGTTCTGCCTGCGGGTGTGCCTGTTGTGGCCGGCGAGGAAGGTATCTGCACCGGTTGCGGTGTTGTGACCTTGTCCATCAGCTACTACGACCTGGGCTATGCCACTGGTGAAATGGCTTATGAGATCCTGGCCAACGGCGCGGATATCTCCACCATGCCGGTGCAGTACGCTCCTGAAGTGACCAAGAAGTACAATGCGGCCAACTGCGAGGCGCTGAATATCACGGTTCCCGAAGATTACGAAGCGATCGCTGAGTAACAGCGTTTGCAAAGCAGCGGAAAAGGGAGTTGCCTTTTTCCGCTGCTTTTCGCTGTTTCATTCAAACCATTGAGTTATTGGAGGAATCCCCATGGGCTTTGTTACGTCCTTACTGAATTCCATCCCCGGCGCTGTGGCTCAGGGCCTGATCTGGGGCATTATGGCCATCGGTGTTTATATCACATACCGGGTGTTGGACGTCGCCGATCTGACGGTGGACGGCTCGTTGGGCACCGGCGGCGCGGTGTGTGTTGTGATGACACTTAACGGCGCTCCGATGTGGCTCGCGCTGAGTTGTGCGGTACTGGCCGGTATGCTGGCTGGTCTGGTCACCGGTCTTTTCCACACCGCATGCGGCATCCCGGCTATTCTGGCCGGTATTCTTACCCAGCTTGCGCTGTATTCCATCAATCTGCGCATTATGGGCTGGGGCACCGGCGGCGGTAAGGCGAACCTGCCTATCAGCGTAGATAAGTACGATTTGTTGGTGTCTGCCCGCTATGTACGTACATTGAGTCTGCAAAATCCGCTGATTGTGCTGGTTATTTTCTGCGCAGTACTGGTTGCGTTGCTCTACTGGTTCTTCGGTACCGAGATCGGTTGTTCGCTGCGTGCGACCGGCGCCAACTCCCACATGGCGCGTGCGCAGGGCATCAATACCAACGTTGCCAAAGTACTCGGCCTGATGATTTCCAACGGCCTGGTTGCGCTGGCCGGCGGCCTGTTGGCACAATACAACGGTTTCGCGGACATCAACATGGGACGCGGCGCCATCGTCATCGGCCTGGCTGCAGTCATTATCGGCGAAGTAATCTTTGCCAAGGTGTTCCGCAATTTTGCACTCAAGCTGCTGGCTTCCATCATTGGCGCCATCATCTACTATATTGTCATTCAGTTCGTACTGCGCCTGGGCCTCAATACCGACGACCTGAAACTGCTCACCGCACTGGTCGTTGCCGTGTTCCTGGCAGTGCCTTTTTGGAAAGCAAAGTTTACCCGCCCCACCGTGAAGAAGGGAGGAAACACCAATGCTTGAAATCAAGAATGTGTATAAGACCTTCAATGCCGGTACGGTGAACGAGAAAGTTGCGCTGAATGGACTGGATCTGACGCTGGAGGACGGCGATTTTGTTACCGTTATCGGCGGTAATGGCGCGGGCAAGTCCACAATGCTCAACGCAGTGGCTGGTGTCTGGCCGGTGGATATGGGGCGTATCCTGATTGACGGGCAGGATATTACCCGACTGTCCGAGCATCAGCGTGCAAAATATATCGGCCGCGTGTTCCAGGATCCGATGATGGGAACTGCCGCAACCATGGGCATTGACGAAAATCTTGCACTGGCCAAGCGCCGCGGCGCGTCCCGCACGCTGCGGGTGGGGATCACCCGTGAGGAACGGGAAGAATATCGTGAATTGCTGAAAACGCTGGATCTGGGTCTGGAAGACCGTATGACCAGCAAAGTCGGCCTGTTGTCCGGCGGCCAGCGTCAGGCGGTCACACTGCTGATGGCCACGCTGCAAAAGCCTAAATTGCTGCTGCTTGACGAGCATACCGCAGCACTGGACCCCAAGACTGCCGCCAAGGTTCTGACGTTGTCTGACAAAATCGTGCAGGAGCACCATCTGACCACACTGATGATCACCCACAACATGAAGGATGCCATCAAGTACGGCAACCGCCTGGTAATGATGCACGAAGGCCGTATTATCTACGACGTTCGCGGGGAGGAAAAAGCCGCGTTGCATGTCAGCGACTTGCTGGCCCGCTTTGAGCAGGTCAGCGGCGGCGAATTTGCCAACGACCGTATGCTGCTGAGCTGATCGTAACCATCAAAAAGCAAGAAAAGCGCCCTGCCATAAAGGCAGGACGCTTTGTTTTTATGCGTCGTATCGAAGATGCGCCGGATCCAATGCTTTCAGCACGGGCAACATTGCCTGAGCTTCGGCCTTGGCGGCAG
>JBJEYG010000034.1:0-2532 GCA_051886555.1 Gemmiger sp. | reverse complement strand
ACCCTGTTTCTGCAAAATCGCCTCGATTTTCGTCGGGTCGCCCCACTCGCCCGGACTGTCATAAGGGCGATCCGGGAAGGCGCCGTAATCCAGCCGGATCGAATACTGTTTCTGCTGTAAAAAGGCTTCCACCCGATCGGCCAATGAAACCGGCTTGCCGGTACACACGTTGATAATGCCGTCTGTGTCGCCCTGAACACTAGCAGCAACGATCATTTTGGCAAGATCATCGATGTCCACAAAATCGTACAGATTTTTCCCGCTTGTGAAAGGAAAAGTTTTCTTTCCGTCCAGTTCAGCCTGCGTGATTTTGGCAAAAATGGAACTGCCGTGAGCTTCGTCACCGGTGATATAGTAAGCACGCAGCCAATGAAAGTGGCAGGCGGATCCGGCAGTAGAAAGCATCATGCTTTGCCGAAGCGCATTTTTGGCAATGCCATACTGTGTCAGCGGGTTACAGGGTGTATTTTCGTCGATGGCTCCTTCCCAATAACCGATCTCATGCATGGTACCCATGACCGAAAGGTAAGATATGCCCCCGGCGACCAGATTATTGAGGAATACCACATGGTTGGAAAGATCCTTCATGTGGGACGGAGCGTTGTGACGGAATCCGTCACGCCAGGCAAGATGGATGCATACGTCCGGCATACCTAGCTGACTGTAAATGTCCTTGGCACCACTGAAAATCGGGATATCGCAAAAATCCGCCCGGTCATCAATGCCTTTGAGCGAAAAGTCCGACGCGATAACTTCATGCCCAAGATCCAGCGCGGTTTTTACCACATGGCGGCCAATGTAACCGCCGGCACCCGTTACCAGAATTTTCATAGACGTTTTCCTTTCTGTGGGCGCAGTGCGCCGTACAGTCTCTGAAGATGCGTTTCATACAAAAAAACAGCTGCCATTTGCTTGATATTATGTCCGGCAACCTGTGCAAAGTCCAGCGGTGTATGCGGGTATTGATTGAGAACTTTGCGAAGCGTGCGCCATGCATGCCGGCGCACCGGGCTTGGAACGATGTTTTCATTCACCTGATGCATTAAAAAGGTTATGGCTCCCGCTTTGCGTTCGTTCCAAACCGAACGCAGCGTCCCGTCACAGCTCCAGACTCGTGCAGCACGGTACTCTGCCTCCAGCCAAGGCTCCAGGGCACGGAGACGATGTTCCAACGCTTCTGCGGTTGCGCGGGAAGACGTCCCGCAGCGCCGCTCATAATGCGTATAAGCCACCTGAGGCACATACACCAGATTCCGTGCATGACAATAGACCTGCGCGTTAAAAACGAAATCTTCCAGTCCGCTGCGGCACCGCGTATCAAAACGCACGGTATGCAGTAGATCTCGCCGGTAGAGTGCGTTCCACACAAACTGCGGTCCCGAAACCCGTAGGTATTCGTCATAGCGCAAACCGCCGTCTCCCGCCCGCAAAATTTGCATTGTGCCGGGACAATGCTGCAATTCTTTTATTTCACCGTCAGCATTCTCATGCAGAAGCCGGTAATCCATGCGTACAACATCCGCCCGGTAGCGATCAGCCAACGCCAGCGCGCAAGCCACAAAATCCGGCTGGAGCCAATCATCGTCATCGCAAAAGCCAATATAATCACCGTGGGAGACAGCCAATCCGGCATTGCGTGCGGCACTGATACCGGAATTTTTCTGATGCAGCACCCGCACACGGGGGTCTGCCGCTGCGATCCGATCGCACAGCGTTCCGCTGCCATCCGCAGACCCGTCATCAACCAGAATCAGTTCCAGGTTCTGATAATGCTGCCGCAAAACGCTTTCGGCAGCGTTTTCCAGCCACTGCGCGGCATTGTATACCGGCATAATGATGCTAACGCACGGCACCGCGCTCATGGCTTCACTCCCATTTCTTGATCCACTCATACAATTTGTCATAAGGCAGCGGCAATTTCACAAGCCGCTTCAAATAACCGGTTTTCCAACGTGCAGCACGCAGCTTTCCCGGCCCGGCCGGAGCCAACGGATAGTAATCACCATCCTCGACGCAAAGATCTCCCAAAAGGCATACATCCTGTATCAGCGGGCAGCGAATCATTTTTAAAAACGGTGCAATCACCTGTTCGGAAGGGCATTCGATTTCGCCTGCCGTAACCGCATAAGACCAGGCACCACGGCGCAATTCCTTTAATTCGTCCGGGACGCGGTTCACCGCGGCAATCAACGGCTGCACGGTGCCATCCAGCTCCCGGTAGCCGGATACCGTACCACAGGGTTCCGACAAAAACAGCTCCAGTATAGGTTGCCCGCACCAATACCAGAGCGATGCGGGTTCCCCTTCAAACAGATAAACAACTGTTTCATCCGGCGGAAAACGCTCGAGCAACCGTTCATCACAAGCCAGATAAGCGCCACGCAGATTTTTTGCGCCCAATTTTTGCAATACATACTGCGTGGTGCCGCCGGAGCCAATATCCACAAGCAATGCAGGACGCTGCATCAGGCCCTGTTCATTCAGATAGCGCATGGTCAAGGCCGCCTGCCGGCAAGTTTTCCTGTCCTGGCG
>JBJEYG010000033.1:0-11291 GCA_051886555.1 Gemmiger sp. | reverse complement strand
CAAGACCCACCGCATGGTGCACGCAGCTATGGAGCCGCACGGCGCCGTGGCCACCTACCGCAACGGCGATTACACCATCTGGATGTCCACCCAGATGGCTTACGTGGATCAGTTCTGGTACGCCCGCTGCCTGGGCGTGGAAGAAAAACACGTCCGCGTGATCAAACCTCTGGTGGGCGGCGGCTTCGGCGGCAAGCTGGACAGCTATTCCTTCGGTCTGTGCGCCGCCAAGCTGGCCGAGATCACCGGCCGCCCGGTGCGCATGATCCTGACCCGCGAGGAAGTATTCCAGACCACCCGCAACCGCCACCCCATCTACATGCACATTGACACTGCGTTTGCCGCCGACGGCAAGTTGCTGGCCAAGAAGTGCTACCATGTGCTGGACGGCGGCCCCTACGGCGGTTCCGGCGTTGCAGCCTGCGCTCAGTCCACACTGTGGGCCAACTTCCCTTACAAGATCAACTCGGTGGATTTCCTGGCGCACCGCGTTTACACCAACAACCCCTCCGCCGGCGCCATGCGCGGTTACACCGCCTGCCAGGTGCATTACGCCCACGATCTGAACATGCAGTACGCTGCCGACCATCTGGGCATCGACCCGGTTGAGTTCCGCAAGCGCTCCGCCGCCGACCCCGGCTATGTGGCCCCGGCCGGCCTGGCCATTACCTCCTGCGCTTACAAGGAAACGCTGGATACCGCCGCCAAGGAAATCGGATGGTATGAGCGCAAGGATAAGATGAAAAAGGGCGAGGGCATCGGTTTTGCGGGCACCGGCTTCGTGTCCGGCACCGGCTTTGCCGTTCTGGAAGCGCCCAACCAGTCCTCCGCCTGCGTGCAGGTCCGCCTGAACAAGCGCGGCATGGTCACGCTGTACATCGGCTCCCATGACATCGGTCAGGGTTCCGACACCGTCATGACCGCCATCGTAGCCGAGGAACTTGGCCTGCAGATGAGCGATGTCAAAACCTTCATGTCGGATACCTTCCTGACTCCGTGGGACTCCGGCTCCTATGGTAGCCGTGTGACCTTCCTGGCCGGCAACGCTGCCCGCCGCGCCGCAGTGGACGCCAAGCGCCAGCTGTTTGAGGTGATCGCTCCCATGTGGGGCGTCATGCCCACCACGCTGGAATGCCTGGACGGCAAGGTTATCAGCAAGGAGAAAGCCGAACTGCAGATGTCCATGCAGGACGCCATGTTCAAGTACATGACCGTCAAGGGCGGCGACGAGCTGGTCGGCGTCGGTTCCTACTATCACCGTACCGACAACAGCCAGTACAACGGCGTTAATACCACCAACTACGCCCCGGCATACAGCTTCTCCACCGGCGCCGTACACCTGACGCTGGATGAGGAAACCGGCGTGCTGGACATCGACGAATTTGTGTTCGCCCACGACTGCGGCCGCGCACTCAACCGCCGCGCCGTGGAAGGCCAGCTGGAAGGTTCCATCGCCATGGGCCTGGGCTACGCGGTGTATGAGCACAACGTTACCAAAGAAGGTAAGATCCTCAATCCCAACTTCCGCGACTACCGTCTGCCCACCGCATTGGATATGCCCAAAATGCGTACTTTCTACGATTTCACCCCCGACGAGGAAGGCCCTCTGGGCGCCAAGGAAGCGGGCGAAGGCTCCGCCGCCCCGGTGGCCCCGGCCATCGCCAATGCCGTCAACATGGCCTGCGGCGTTTACCTGACCGAGCTGCCGCTGGACCCTGAGCATCTGTGGCGCGCCATGCACGGCATGAAGGACGACCGCAATTCCAAGTGATCTGCCCGATCTTCTGACAGTTTACAGCCTCTATTGAAATCGCCCCGCAGGCACGGCCTGCGGGGCGATTTCGCGCATCATTTGGTTTTAAAGGCTGTCCAGATCCAGCGCGTCGATCTGCCGGTCCAGTTCCTTTTGCCGCTCGCCGAACAGCAGATCCCGGTGATGGGCGTAGTAGGCGTCGCAGCCGCAGCGGCGAATGAAGGCGGCCGACTCGGGATTGACCGTCAACTCGGTGACCAGAATCAGCATTTCCTGCCCGTCCCCGAACGCCTGCGTGCAGAAGGCAAACAACCGGTCAAGACGCGCGCTCTGGCGGGCGGTATTCTGCCGGTGCGCTTCCAGCCGCCGGGCAAGATCTCCGCGCAGCAGCGCGTACCCTTCCGTACCGCTGCCGCACAGCTTGTCCAGTTCCTCGTCCATCATTCGCAGCGCCCTCTGGTGCGCAGCTTTCTCACCGGCGGGCAGACTGCCCGCCCGGACGGCGCAGTCGGTGGCGGCGGCCAGCGCATCCCGCCGGGTTTGGAGGGCAGCGGTACCGTCCTCTCCCGCGCTCACCGCCCGCTTGACGGCCTTTGCCGCATCCAGCAGAAGTTCCAGCGCAGCCTGATCGGCATTCACCTGCCGCAGCCCGTCGGTGAGCGTATCCAGAAGCAGCCCCAGCAGCGCATAGCGCTCGTCGAATTTTGCCGCCGATGCCCCCGCAGCGGCGGAATCGTCCGCCGCACCATCCAGAATGTCCTCGATGCGGTAGTCCGCACGGTATTTGCAGAACAACGCATAGTACGCGGAAAAATCAGCTCAGATTCGTTCGTTTTGCAGATACTGCCCGATCAGGTCGGCGTCCGCGGGCAAACCGCGGCGCTCATACAGCCGCAGCATGCGGGACAGATCCTCCCACCCGCGGGCGGTGACAAAGCGCTTGCCGTCGGCGGTGCTCTCCACCCGGTAAAAATTTTCCCGGCGCACTTCCAGGTAACTCAGCACCGCAGGATGCACGCCGGCAGCGGCGGCATACGATTTCCAGGCGGCAAAATCCGGCTCCACCGTAATCTTTTTCAGTCGATCCAGCGTCACCACGTCAAACTCCCGCACCGAGCGGTTGTAAGCGGGCGGGTTGCCCGCCGTCACCACCACCCAGCCGTCCGGCACGCGGTGACGGCCGAAGGTTTTGAATTGAAGGAATTGCAGCATGGACGGCGCCAGCGTTTCAGACACGCAGTTGATCTCATCCAGAAACAGAATTCCTTCACGCACACCGGTCTGCTCCATCCGTTCATAAACCGAGGCGATGATCTCGGACATGGTGTACTCCGACACCTGACAGGGGTGTCCGCCGTAATTCTTCTCACGGATGACCGGCAGCCCCAGCGCGCTCTGGCGGGTGTGATGGATCATGGAGTAGCTCACCAGCCCGATGCCCAGTTCCTGCGCCACCTGGCCCATGATGGCCGTTTTTCCGATTCCCGGCGCGCCCACCAGAAACACCGGGCGCTGGTGCGGAACAGGAATTTCGTAATTGCCGAACGCATCGCGGCTGAGATAGGCCGCAACGGTATTTTTGATTTGTTGTTTTGCCTGTTGTATGTTCATGAAGTCTGCCTCCGTCCCATCATTCCACCACCGTCAGCCGGGGCAGGTCGAAACCGTCCGGGTCCATCCATACCCGGATGGCCCAGGGCGGTACTTTGCCCGCCGCGTCCTGCTCGTCCGCAAACACAAACGCCGTTTTGCATCCGGGCAGCGCGGGCGGGGCGGCAGGGTACTCGCCGTCCCCGTCGGTAAAATACAGCATGCCCCGCAGGAAGGGCAGCCCGCCTTTCCGGTACAGTTCTTCCACATGCGCAAACGCCGGGCGGAAATCGGTGCCGCCCCCACCCCGGAACTGCAGCCCGTCCAGAAAGGTTTCCAGCTCCTCCCGGCTGTGCAGGCAGGTATCCCGCTGCACGGCGGCGTCACATTCCAGAATATGCACCTGCGAACGGTCGGCATAGGTGTCGGGTTCCAGCAGCACGTCGCAGGTAGACTGCAAAAACCGGCGCACCTTCTCCCCCTGTACTGAGGCGGAGGTATCCACCACAACGACAAAATCCCGGATTCGCTCGGCTTCGGCGTATTCCAGCGGTTCCACTAGCGGCATATCGCCGTACAGCCGCAGACCGTAGGTATAGAAGATGGTGTCAAAGGCTTCGTCATCCACCTTCAGCACTTCGGTAGGCTGGGCAAACCGGCGAAGAAACGCTGCGTAATCGGTGCGGCGGCGGTTTGCGGCACGCAGATCGAGCAACAAACTGCCCGCCCGGTCGCCCCAGCGCCGGGAATGGGTTTCCAGGTCGGTCTGCACCATGGCGGATACCTGCCCCCACTCCGCTTTCAGCTGCGCGTCGGCGCGGGCGCGGCTCTCCCCTTCCGCCGGGTGCGGCGCGCCCTGCCCGCGCGGGTCGCCGGTGCGCGGGTCGGAACCTCCGCCGGGCCGCTCCTCGCTGTCGCCCGCAGCGCGCTCTCCTCCCGCCTTGCCCGCGGCACTTTTGTTTTGCTCCCCGGCGGCGGGATCCTCCTCGCCGGGTTTTTGGGTGCGTTCGTACCAGAGACTGTGATCATCCCGCAGGAAAGGCGCCCGCAGCCCTTCCAGTGCCGGGCCGGAAATCGGCTTGTTCCGGTAATAATGGTAGATGCGCTCGGCAGTCAGCCGACCGTTCAGCGCTGTGCGCAGCCTGGCCAGCGTCTCGCCGGCAACGGCGTCCCGGCCGCAGCCCACGCAATCCAAGCCCAAGCTGTCGATGGCGTCCTCCGCCGCGATGTCACAGGCCAGATCCCACAGCGGCGCTGCCACCGTATCCTCCACAAAGGGATGGTGGTAGATGCAATGCAGTACCGCATGCAGGTATCCGCGCAGTACGGCGGCTTTGTCCGCCTTCCAGCTGCGCAGCACATACCCGTCACCGTACAGCAGCACCCGGCCGTCGGTGGCCAGGGGAACCTGCGGGTCGGGGCGCAATTCCAGGCGGCAGAGCGCCGGTTCCAGGAACCGCAGTTCGGCCAGCAGCGTGGCGCGGCTCAGGCGCAGCACCTCCGCCGCCAGCTCGGCGGCGCGTTGCGGTTGCGTCACGGTGCATCCTCCCTTCCGTTACAGTTCGTCCAGCCCGGCCAGCGCGTGGGCCAGCGGATCAGCCGCGCCCAGTACCCGCCGCTGGTAATCCAGCAGCACCGCCATCGTCTGCGGCCCGGCCTGCCCCTGTGCCCAGCGGAACACCGCGTCAAACTCCTCCCGGTTCAGCATTTGGCGGTCCGTCAGATACTGGTGCAGCGCGTAGCTGTGGTCGGTCCGGCATCGGCGGATCAGTTGTTCGCGGCACCCCCGCAGCCAGGCGTGATACCCCGCCGCCACCTCGGGGGTGTAGTGCTCGTCCCGCCGCACATCCTCCACAAATCCGTTGAGCGCATACTGGCGCCACTCCCGCGGGATGGCATCCAGCGGCAGTTCCCACGCCAGAATACTGTGCAGCCGCCCGCAGCCCAGGAAAGTTTTTTCCCGGTCACAGCCGCGCAGCACCTCCGGCTCTTCGGCGTCATACCAGGTAAAATTTCTCAGCCCGCCGCGAAAGATCACCCGTTCCAGCTCAGTACAGCCGGCAAAAATTCCGTCGCCCGGTTCCAGGCGCAACCGGTAGTTGCAGTAGCTGTTGGGCGAGAGCGAGACCTCCCGCAGATGTTTGCAGTCTTTGAAGGCGCACATACCGATGGTGCGCAGACTGCTGGGCAGACGTGCCGAACGGATGTTGCTTTTGGCAAATCCCCAGTGCTCCACATGGGTGACGCCTTCGGGCAGGATCAGCGTTTCGGGGCAGCGCAACGGGTCGCCGCCCAGATGCCCCGCCGTACACCGCTCGGCCAGACGCAGCAGCCGCGCGCAGTAGGGCGTTTCATTGAATGCGTACTCGTCCACCTGCACGCCGGGGTTGTGCAGCGTCACCGTCTGCAATGCCGAACAGCACTCGAACGCACGGGAGCCGACCAGCGCCGCACCGGCGGGCAGCGCTACCTCCGTCAGCACGATGCAATGCCAGAACGCCCGTGCCTGAATCGCCTGCAGCCCCGCGCCAAACCGTACCCGGCGCAGCGCGGTGCAGCCGTTGAAGGCTTCCACACCGATCTGCTCCACACTGTCGGGCAGATCCAGTTCTTCCAGCCGGGCGCACTTCTGGAAAGCGCGCATCCCGATGCGGCGCAGCCCGCCGGGCAGTTCCACCGCCCGGAGGCCCCGTCCCGCAAACGCTTCCTCGCCGATGGCCTCCACACCGTCGGGCACCCGCACGCAGGGGCCGTAGCCGCGCCAGCTTTTCAGCGTGCGCAGCCCGTTTTGCAGTTCCAGCTCAAATTCCGCCTGCGGCACGGCGTTCCCCCCTTTCGCGGCAAAGACAAAATCCCCCATCCGTCAGCAGTGTACCACACTCGCCGCCGGACAGGGGATCAACCAGGCTACAATCAGACGTGCTGTTCGGGTGCGCAGGCCTGCCCGGCCACGACCATGGCGATGCGTTCGGCGATCAGCGAAAGCACATAGCTGACCGCATACATGACGAAGTAATCCGCCATAACCGCCTGCCAGTAGAAAGGCGCGGCAAAACCGACGTTGACGCCCACCAGAATGAGGGTGGCACCGGTGTTGTAGAACAGCGTGGGCACCAGGTTGGACACCAGGCCAAAGGGCAGCGTGCCGGGCTTGAGGCGCAGCGCCCCGGCAAACTTGTCGCCCCAGACCTTGACCGGCAAAAACACCGAAATGAGCATGATGGTGAGGAACGCGGTGCCCCAGTTGCGGATAAGCAGCTCGATGGAAAATTCCAGATGGTCCCAGAAGATGGCGGTGGTTGCCATACAGATGGAGAGCAGCAGCGCAATGATGATGCTCATGACCATGCCGAAGTGGTTTTTAAAAAAGTACAGCATACAATGACGCTCCTTTCAAATCGACAAAACAGACTTTACAGGGTCTCAATCTTCTGCTGTGGATACGATTCAGCACCTCCTTGGGCGGCCGGGAAGCAACGTTCCCGGCTCTCGCGATTGGTTCAAGGCGCGCACGGCGGATACAGGCCATACCGCCGGGCGCGCCGCAGTTACGGGTGAACGATGAGGGCAGCGCCCTTCATATCGCTGACAGGCAGCATCAAAAACGCACCGTAGCGGGCTTCCATATCCGCAAAAGCTTTGGCCGCGCCGGGGTAGGCGGGGTCGGTCAGGCCGCACAGGAAGATCATGCCGCCCTGGCTCATGCGCGGGTAGAAGAATTGCAGCGCCGCCAGCGTGGGCGCATACAGCCCGGCGTCCAGATAGGCCAGGGCAAATTTTTCTTTCTCCAGTTCCACCGCGGTCTCGGGGAACCAGCCCTTTTTGACCACCGCATTTCCGGGGTTGGGCAGACGCATGGGCAGTTCATCCGCCTTGGCGTCCTTGAAGCGGTAACCGGGCACCTCGGGCAGGCCCTGGGCTTTCTCGGCAGCCAGGTCGCGGGCATCAAATCCGTCAAAGGTGTCGAACAGGTACAGCCGGCGCTGCGGCATAAGGGCGTTGAGCTGCCAGCTCACGTCGCCCCGGTAGCAGCCCAGCTCCGCCACTGCGCCGGGCACACCCAGCGAATCCAGACGGTTGGCTACATGGCGCAGCGCCGCGCAGGCCACCGAAAACTGCTCGCACAGCTGGTTCATGAACAGAATATCGCCCAGATAACCCGCCTTGATGACGGTGTAGCGCAGGCTGTTGGCGGTCATCTCGTCCAGTGCCGCGATCACGATAACGTCCGGCTCAAATCCGACGCACAGATCCACCGGCATGACCGGCATCTCGTCAAATTCATCCTTCAGGTCGCCGTTTTCCTGGAACACATTCCACGCCTCGGGCCGGGTGTCTCCCAGACCGACGATCTTCATTTCACGGGGGTTGAGAAGCTCGGCGGCATTGACGATCAGGCTGCTGCAGCCGACGATGACGACTTTTTTCATGGAAAATGACCCTCCTGCGCATGCGTTTTCTGTACTTTTCATCATGCCGCAACGCCGGAAAAAATGCTAGTAACAAATGTCACCGCCGCGCAAAAAAGCAGGCGTTCCGCAGCGCATTTCACTCCGCGTCCGGTTCCAGTTCGCAGCGGCCGTCCGTACGGTTGTGGGCGCAGTTTTTGCATTCGCTCACATAGCCGGAATATTTTTCGTTGTTGACGTACGCGCCGCAGCTGCCCACATGGGGCGCGAACACCTGCAGGCACAAATCCCCCACATAGTTGCAGTAGGACGCCCTTGCCCCGCAGGTTGCGCACACATAATCGGCGCACGCACGCTCCTTCATCACCATACCGTCATCCATCGTAAAGATTTTCCGCCGGGTCTGCATCGTCGTTTCCTCCTTTGGTCAGTTTTTTGATCCAGGTATAGCGGTTGGTTTTCCAACCGACGGTAAAACATTTCAGAATCTGATCCACGTTCATGCAGAACGTGACGGCCGGCACCGGCCATTTCCACCAGAAGGCAGCGGCCAGGCTCAGCGGCACGGTGACCAGCCAGCTGTAAATGATATCGTTACGCATCACATAGCCGGTGTCGCCCCCGCCGCGGATGATGCCGGTCAGGCAGGGCATCTCATAAGCGGTACCGACGGAGGTGACGGCCAGCACGGCGATCATCCGGGCGGCGCAGGCCCGCGCGCCGTCGCTCAAATCATACAGCGACAGGATCGGCCCGCTGATGGCCAGCAGCAGCGCCGCCACGACCAGCCCCAGCGCCGCGTACAGCGCCTGCAGCGTATGCACCGTGGCGCGCAGTGACTTCCAGTCGCCACGGCCCACCATTTTGCCGATCCAAACAGCAGTTGCCGCCGAGGCGCTGATCGGGATCATTTTGCAGTACTGGAACAGCGTGCCCGCCGCACTGTTGGCCGCAATGGCGTCGGCGGAAAGATGGCCGAAAATGACGGTCTGCATGGCTACCGCGCCGCTGAACAGCAGTGCGGACACCGCACAGGGCGCCGTGACGCGCAGGTAATCCCGCAGAACGCCCCGGCCGGGCGGAAACATGGCGCCGAGCCGGAACCGGAAAGGCAGCGTCCTGCTTTTGGCGCAGTAGCACAGCAGCGCCGCCAGTTCCAGGTACCGCGCGGTGAGCGTGCCGATGGCCGCGCCGCGAATGCCCAGCTCCGGCAGGCCGAACCGGCCGAAGATGAGCAGATTGTTGATGCCGGCATTGACCACCAACGTCATGACCGACAGCCGGAAGGCCACACCCACCACCTGCACGCTGCGCAGCGCCGCCAGCAGCACGCCGGTGGCCATAAAGGCCAGGTAGCTCCACCGCATCAGCCGCAGATAGGCCACCGCTTCAGCCTGAATGGCCGCATCGTCGGTGAACAGCGCCGCCATTGCCTCCGGCGCGGCAAAGGCCGCCGCCGTGAGCATGCCGCCGAACGCCATGGCGGTGCACAGCGCCGCGCCGGTCAGGCGCTGGATCTCGTCGGTACGGCGGCGGCCCCAGTACTGGCTGCACAGCACCACCAGCCCTTCCCCCAGGCCCATGTTGGTGAACTGCTGAAGCACATACTGGATCTGATTGACCGCCGCCGCGCCGGAAAGCGCCGTCTGGCTGTAAGCGCCCAGCATAACATTGTCGGCCACATTGACGCTGTATGTCACAATATTTTGCAGTGCCAGAATAAGGAACAGCCGGAAAAGCCCCCGGTAAAACGCCCCGTCACGGCTGAAAAAGCTGCCGTCGCGGGGTATCTCCGCCGCATGCTGCACAACACCGCCCCCTTTTTGCCCAGCATAGCACCCGCCTTCCCGCCGAACAAGTGAGCTATGTAACACCCGGCAGGTTTTTTTTGCCCCGCAGCGGGCGAGTGTAGCCTTTGTTACAGCTGTTTTTTTACGCTACACTGTTAGCCTGGTTGATAGGTTTGTACCGCCGCCATCTGATACAATTTCATCAGGAGACCCCGGCAATTTTTCCAACAGAAAGGATGATCTACGATGTCTGAACAGATCAAACGCATCCGCATGACGGTGAACGGCCGGCCCCGGCGGTTCATCATCAGCGAGGATGACGGCTGCGTTTCCCCGTCCGAGACGCTGCTGGACACACTGCGCGACCGCCTTGGGCTGACGGCGGCCAAGCGCAGCTGCGAGCACGGCGCCTGCGGGTGCTGCACCGTCATTGTGGACGGCGACGCGGTGGCGTCCTGTATGGTGCTGACGGCCGACTGCGACGGCAAAAGCGTCACCACGCTGGAAGGCCTGTGCGACCCCGTCACCGGCGAGCTGAGTCCGCTGCAGCGCGCCTTTGCCGACAATTCGGCGTTCCAGTGCGGCTTCTGTACGCCGGGCATTATTATGAGCACCCAGGCGCTGCTGATGAAGAACCCCCACCCCACCGAGGCCGAACTGACCGAAGCGCTCAGCGGCAACTACTGCCGCTGCATCAGCCACTACCAGGTCATCCGCACCGTGATGGCCTACATCCATCAGATCAATGGGGAGGCGACAGAGCATGTATGACGAGCTGAAAAAGGAAGTCAAAGTCAGCGAACATGAGTACCGCTACATCGGCAAGCACGGCAACCGCGCCGACGCCGACGACATTGTGTCCGGCCGGCAGAAGTTTCTGGACGATCTGGTGATGCCCGGCATGCTGATCGTCCGCGTCCTGCGCAGCCCCTACCCCAACGCCCTGATTAAATCCATCGACACTTCCCGCGCGGCGGCGCTGCCCGGCGTGGTGGGCGTGTGTACCTACAAGGAAGCCCCCGACTGGAAATGCGGCCTGCCCAACCACCGCCGCGTGCTGGACAGTCACATGCGTTTCACCGGCGACAGTGTGGCCCTGGTAGCGGCCGAAACCATTGAGATCGCCGACGAAGCGCTGGAACTGATCGACGTGGAGTATGAGCCGCTGCCCTTTGTGCTGGACTGCGAAAAAGCGCTGGAGCCGGATGCGCCGCAGCTGTATGAGGAGTATCCGGGCAACGAGATCCCCAAGGTGACGCCCTTCAGCGAGGAGCCGTTCAATCAGATCTTCGTAGGTGACACCAAAAAGGGATTTGAGGAGTCGTCCTATGTGGCCGAAGGGTACTACACCTACGAGAATATGGCTCACCCGCTGCCGCCCGAAAGCCCCGGCTGTATCGCCCAGTGGACCAGCCCCGGCGCCGTGACGGTATGGTACAACGGCGGCGCACCCCATTTGCAGAAATTCAATACCGAAGCGTCCATTCCCGGCGTTGCGGTGCGTGTGATCGCCTGCCATGCGGGCGGCTCCTACGGTTCCAAGCAGCTGATCCCCCCCATGATCCTGCAGGCCATCCTGATGGCCAAAATCACCGGTCGGGCGTGCAAATTCATCATGGACCGCACCGAGCATCTGCTCACCTACGAGCTGCGCCAGGGCAGCCGCATCCGCGGTAAGGTGGGCATGACCGAAGAAGGGCTGATCAACGCCGTCGAGGGTATGTGGTACACCGACTCGGGCATGTCCTC
>JBJEYG010000032.1:0-2564 GCA_051886555.1 Gemmiger sp. | reverse complement strand
CAAAGCCTGATTGTACCCATGAGCCTGAGCGAAAAAATCGAGTTTTACAACATGCTTCTGAAAATCGGCTTCAAAGAGATCGAGGTTGGTTTTCCTGCCGCGTCCGAGACGGAATATGAATTTCTGCGCAAGCTGATCGACGAAAACCGCATTCCCCAGGACGTGACGGTACAGGTACTGACCCAGTGCCGCGACCACATCATCCGCAAGACCTTTGAGGCCGTCAAGGGCGCGCCGCGGGCCATCATTCACTTCTACAACTCCACCAGCGTTGCCCAGCGCGAACAGGTATTCAAAAAGAGCAAGGAAGAGATCATGCAGATCGCCGTAGACGGCGCCAAGTTGGTCAAGCAGCTCAGTGAGGAATATGAGGGCAACTTTCTGTTCGAATACAGCCCTGAGAGTTTTACCGGCACCGAACCGGAGTACGCCGTAGAAGTATGCAACGCCGTGCTGGACGTGATGCAGCCCACGCCCGACCGTCCCATGATCATCAATCTGCCCGCCACGGTGGAGATGAGCTTGCCCCACGTGTACGCCAACCAGATCGAGTGGTGCAGCGATCATCTGAAATATCGCGACAGCGTCATCCTTTCGATTCACCCCCACAACGACCGCGGCTGCGGCGTGGCGGACGCCGAACTTGCCATGCTGGCGGGCGCCCAGCGCGTGGAATGCTGCCTGTTCGGCAACGGCGAGCGTACCGGCAACGTGGATGCCGTCACGCTGGCTATGAACATGTACAGCCACGGCGTAGATCCTAAGCTGGATTTCTCCGACATGCCGGCCATCTGCGAAACCTATGAGCGGGTCACCCGCATGCATGTCTATGAGCGTACCCCCTACGCCGGTGCCCTGGTTTTTGCGGCATTCAGCGGAAGCCATCAGGACGCCATCGCCAAGGGCATGACCTGGCGGCGTGAGCGCGACCAGCATCAGTGGAATTGTCCCTACATTCCCATTGACCCCCACGACATTGGCCGCACCTATGATGCCGATGTCATTCGCATCAACAGTCAGAGCGGCAAGGGCGGCATCGGTTTCCTGCTTCAGGAAAAGTACGGCTACAATCCGCCGCCGAAAATGCGAGAAGATTTGGGGTACCGTGTCAAGGATGTATCCGACCACATGCACAAGGAATTGAGCGTGGAGGAAGTTCGCGACGTGTTCGAACGCAACTATCTCAACCGCTGCGCTCCCCTGGACGTGCGTGAGGCGCATTTCCAGCAGAAGAACGGCATTACCGCCAACGTTACCATTGCCAGCAACGGCATTATTACCGAGTGCACCGCCAGCGGCAACGGCCGTCTGAATGCAGTCAGCAACGCCATTCAGTCCAGCACCGGCATGAAATTCACGTTGATGCATTACAGCGAGCACGCACTGGACAGCCACTCCAGCAGCCGCGCCTGCTGCTATGTGGGCCTGGAATGGGCCAGTGGCAAACTGACCTGGGGCTGCGGCACCGATACCGACATCATTGTTGCCGGCATCAAAGCGCTGGTCAGCGCCATCAACAATAAATAAACCAGGAATATGGAAGGCAAGGCCGGGCCCGTTATATAGGCCCTTCTTCGCCCCGCCTGAACTACGAGGAGGTAATCTTATGGGAATGACCATGACCCAGAAAATTCTTGCCGCCCACTGCGGCCAACCCACTGTCAAGGCCGGGCAACTGATCAACGCCGACCTGGACATCGTGCTTGGCAACGACATCACCACCCCCGTGGCCATCAACGAGTTTGAGAAGGCCGGTTTCCAGTCGGTGTTTGACCGGGAAAAAATCTGCATCGTGCTGGACCACTTTGTGCCCAACAAGGATATCAAGAGCGCACAGCAGTCCAAACAGTGCCGCGATTTTGCCAACAAGTATGATGTGCTGAACTTTTTCGACGTCGGCACCATGGGCATTGAGCACGCGCTGCTGCCCGAGCAGGGCATTGTAACGGCCGGCGACTGCATCATCGGCGCTGACAGCCATACCTGCACCTACGGCGCGGTGGGTGCGTTCTCCACCGGCGGCGGTTCCACCGATATGGCTGCGGCCATGGCCACCGGCAAATTGTGGTTCAAAGTCCCCTCCGCCATCAAGGTGGAATTGAAAGGCAGCCTGAAACGCCCGGTTTCCGGCAAAGACGTGATCCTGCACCTGATCGGTGAGATTGGCGTCTCCGGCGCATTGTACAAGAGTCTGGAATTTGTGGGCGAGGGTGTCAGGAGCCTGACGATGGAAGATCGTCTTTGCATCTGTAACATGGCCATCGAAGCAGGCGCCAAAAACGGCATCTTCCCGGTGGACGATGTGTGTGAGGCTTATCTGACCGGCCGCAGCAAAAAGCCCTGGGTCAAATATGAGGCGGACGCCGACGCAGAGTATGAGCGCACCGTCGTGATCGACCTGGATGCGCTGGAACCTACCGTTTCTTACCCGCATCTGCCGGAAAACACGCATCTTGCAAAAGAGGGCGGCGACATCCACATCGATCAGGTTGTGATTGGTTCCTGCACGAACGGCCGCATTGAGGACATGGAGGCCGCTTACAACATTTTGAAGGGCAAACACA
>JBJEYG010000031.1:0-2570 GCA_051886555.1 Gemmiger sp. | reverse complement strand
CAGTATGTGCAGGCGCTCAGCCGCGGAAAGTTCGAGATGGAAGAATGGAAGACCATGCAGGAAACCATGGGTCTGGCGCTGAACCGCGTGGCTGAGAGTTTCGGGTATGTGGGTGAAAGCGCCCAGACGGATCTGTACAATGCGTTGAAAGAGGGCGAGATCACCTTTACCCAGTTCAACGACCGTCTGATCCAGCTGAACAACGGCGTAGGCGGCTTTGCCGAACTCGCCAAGACCTCAAGCGCGGGCATTAAGACCGCATGGACCAACATGGGTACGGCCATGGTGCGCGGCACCACGACGATGATCGAGGCGCTGGATGCCGGACTTTCTGAAACAAAGTTTGAAAGCATTCAAAACGTCATTGAAACGACTGGTGAAGTGATCGAGGATTCCATGGGCTTAGCGGCACCGGCCATCGAGCTGGTGGCATCCCATGCGGATACCTTGGTAATATCCCTGGGGGCTCTGACCGTGGCATACGGAGCCAATAAGGCGGTCAAAGCCTTTACGACAGCGCAAGAGGCCGCCGTGGCCGCGACGATCGCTGCGGAAGCTGCGGGAAAAATCCTGGTTCCGACCTTGAAAGCTCAGACATTGGAGGAAACCGCTGCCACGGGTGCCATATCCTTAAAAAATTTTGCCCTTGTCGCCATGACGGGCAGCATGAATTTGGCTACTGTTGCCAGTGGTTTGCTGACGGCAGCCACCACGGCATTGAGTACGGCCATCAACGTGCTGCTGGGGCCTGTGGGGCTGGCGGTACTGGCCATCGGCGCGGTAGCTGCAGGGGCCGTAGCTGTGTACAACGCAGTCACAGCGGAATCGGAGGCCTTTACTGAGCAGTCTGAGATATTGGATGACCTTGCTTCGACCCAGGAAAATCTCGCAAAAAGCGAGGAAAGTAACGCCAAGGCCGCTGATAACAACCTGAAATCCATCCGAGCCAATGCGGATGCCGCTGGTGAACTGGCGAAAGAACTTGGTGCGCTGGACAGCGTCGAAAACAAATCCGCCAGTCAGAAACAGCGTATGGGCGAGATGGTCGATGAACTCAATGAAAAGTATGCCGACCTTTGTCTGACCTACGATGAGGAAGCAGACCAGCTCAGTATGAACGCCGAACAGCTGCAGGCATACATCGACGCACAGCAGACCATGGAGGAAGTATCCGCCCGTCAGGAACGCTACAATGAGCTGCTGGATGAAGAAGCGGCCATTCGCCAGAATATGGCGGAGCTGGAAAGCATGCAGACCGAATGGGCCGCCCAACTGGAACAGAAGGTCATCAGCCAGGGCGAGTACAACGAGCTGATGGAACAGAGCAAGGAAACCCTCGCCGCATATGCTGCGCAAGAGCAGGCTCTTGGCGATCAGCGCAAGGCCCTGGACGAAGAATTGGCTGCCATCGACACCACCACCGCCCAGACGGTCATCAATAACGCACAGGCGCAGCAGGAGGCCACCCGGGCCGCCGCGGAAGCCGAGACAGCGGAAATGGAGCGCCGTAAGGAAGCCCTGCAGAGCTACACCGAAGCGGCGACCAATATGTATGACACGATCGACACCAAGAGCGAGCTGAGTGTTCAGCAGATGATCGAAAATATGCAGGCCAATCAGGAGGCGGTTGCTACCTGGGCTGATAATTTGGTAGCCTTGGGGGAACGTGGTCTGGATCAGGGCCTTTTGCAGCAGCTGCGAGATGCAGGTCCAGAATCGGCAGCCACTGTGGCTGAACTGGTCACCGCCACCGATGAACAGTTGGTCACTTTGAGTGAGACATTCAGAGCAGGCGGTGAGGCTGCCGCTACTGCCCTGCAGACAGAACTGGGATTACCGGAAGTCACCAACTCTGGCAGTGAGATGGTGGATACAATCGCGGCAGGTGTTTCCAACAACACAGCATTGACAGACGCCACCACCCAGATGATCAACGACGCGGTATCTACCGCAAAACCGTTGGCACAGTCTGGTGGGCAGGAAATCGGCACCCAGATGGATAACGGCATTGTTGCAGGTATCGCAGCAGGTCGTGCCGGGGTTATCAATGCTATGGTACAGACTGTGCGGGATGCCATTGCAGCCGCAGCGGCAGAAGCGGAGATCCACTCACCATCCCGCGTGATGGAGGACTTTATCGGTCTGAACCTTATGAAAGGCTGGGCAAAAGGTGAAGAAAAAGGCACCGATCTGGTTGTCGAAAAAGCTGTGGCGGCAATGAACGCGGTACGAGCGGCTTTTAACAGCGGCAGCCTGAACCCCACACAGATCGTTGCCACAATGCGCGCCAATGTGATTGCCAACCAGAGTCGTCTCACCGTGCCGGAGAGCGTGGCATCTGCCGCCAGTGAAAGAGGGAAACCGACAACGGTAATAGAAAACCGTACCCAGAACATCTATTTCGAGCAACCGATGCAAGCCCCGGACGAAATTGCCCGTGCATTACGCATCCAACAGACTTACGGATTGGCAGGTGCACGCTAACATGGACGAAGAAGTCATGGCCCGCATCGTCCGCAGCGACGGGGCCGAACTAACGGCAGACGAGACCGACTGGGGCCTGACCGCCA
>JBJEYG010000030.1:0-11552 GCA_051886555.1 Gemmiger sp. | reverse complement strand
GGCATCTGCTGGGCCAGCTCCTCCGGCATGCCGTGGCGGGTGGCCTTGTAGCCGTCGTAAGCCTGATGACGAAAGGTGGGGGCACGCTCGTCCCAGGCGATGGCCACCGCATCGGGGCTGTGTGCCGCCAGCAGGTTCAGCAGGATATTCTGAAAGCCGAAAATGGCGTTGGTAAAGCGGCCGTCCTTGGTGGTGAGCAGCTTGATGCCGAAGAAGGCACGGTTCACCAGACTGTTGCCGTCCAGAACCATCAGTTTCATGGGAAACCTCCCTGTTGTGTTCAAAGTAATACAGAAATAGTATACCACATTTGGCAAGCGCGGCACAGCCCCGCAGATTTTGACCCGGATGCCGGGATGTGGTACAATAAAAATAATTTGTTGCGAAGAGGGGTACCGTATGCAGTTGGGCAATGTGATGATCCCGCAGGGCGCGGTGTTTGCGCCGATGGCGGGTTTTACCGACGCGGCCTGCCGCCACCTGATGGCGCGCCACGGCGCGGCATATACCGTCAGCGAAATGGCCAGCGCCAAGGCCATCACCTTCGGCGACCGCAAAAGCCTGCAGCTGCTGAAAGACGGCGCCCCCGCGGGGGTGTACGCCGTTCAGCTGTTCGGCGCCGAGCCGGAAACGCTGGGCCAGGCGGTGACCATCGTGCGGGAGAAGGGCATCCGTTTTGACCTGATCGACCTGAACATGGGCTGCCCGGCGCCCAAGATCACCTCGTCGGGGGCGGGCAGCAGGCTGCTGCTGGACCCGGCGCTGTGCGGCCGCATTGTGCGCGCTGTTTGCGACGCCGCAGGGGACACGCCCGTTACGGTCAAAATGCGTCTGGGCTGGGACGCCGGACACCGCACCGCCGTGGAGGTGGCGCGGCAGTGCGAGGCAAACGGCGCGGCGCTGCTGGCGGTGCATGGGCGCACCCGCGAACAGATGTACACCCCGCCCATCGACCCGCAAGCCATTGCCGAAGTCAAAAGGGCGGTAAACATTCCGGTGCTGGCAAACGGCGACGTGGACAGCGCCGGGGCCGCCCTGGCGCTGCTGGAGCAAACCGGCTGCGACGGCGTGATGATCGGCCGTGCGGCGCTGGGCGACCCCTGGCTGTTTGAGCGGGTGAAGGCCGCGCTGGCGGGCGAGCCGACGCCCGCCATGCCCACGCTCGGCCAGCGCATGGGGGCGCTGCGCGCACAGATCTATGAAATGTGCGAGGAAAAAGGCGAGTGGGTGGCCATGCCCCAGGCCCGCAGCCACGCCATGCACTATATGAAAGGGCTGCGCGGCGCGGCCGAACTGCGGCGGGAGTGCTCCAGACTGGAACATTTCACCGACGTGGACGCCCTGATCGAAAAGGTTTACCGGGCGCAGCGGACATGACCCCGCTTAAAAGCGGCCGCGGGTCAGTTCATCCAGATTCTGGGTGTAGCAGGGCAGCATATGAGCCATAAAATAGTCGGCCTCGGGGCAGCACATGGCGCGGATGGCCTGCTCCTGCTGGGCGCGGGCGGCGTCAAACTCCCGGTTGCCGGTCTGACCTTCCTCGATGCACTTGATCAGCGCCGAGAGCCGGTCGGCGGCTTTCAGCAGCTTGTGCTCCGCTTCGTTCAGCGCGTTGCCGGTCAGGTAATCTTCCATCGTCTGCTGCAATTCGCCGGGCAGCAGCGACGCGATCGCCCGGGCGCTCTGACGCTCCACCGCCTTGTAAGCGGTGCGCAGCGCGTCGTTTTTGTATTTTACCGGTGTGGGCAGATCACCGGTTAAAATTTCCGGCGCGTCATGGTATAATGCTGCTGTGGCCACGCGCTCAGGCCGGATCCCCTTGCCGGTGCCGGTGCAGTTTTGCGCAATCAGGCACAGCGTGTGGGCGATCACCGCCGTGTCGGCCGTGTGCTCGCTCAGGCTTTCCTGCCGGGCGCAGCGCATCAGGCTCCATCGGGTAATGTACTTCATGCGCCCCAGCAGGGCGTTGAACGGATAGGTTTTCATGTTCCGGGCCAGTCCTTTGTTTTGATTTTTGTACCATCCAGTATAGCATACTTTTCGTACCATATTAAGGATTTTTACACAGCGATTCCGCATTTTGCCCTTTGCCGGCGAAAGCGCGGCCCCGCGCAGCGTCTGAAAAGGAGGCGCGTCCCATGTCCACCCCCCGCACCATCCGTCCACCCAAAAGCCGCTACTGGCAGGTGTTTTTGCTGTGCCTGCTGGTGGCGGCGGCGCTGTTTCTGCCCCATTGCATCATTGACGGCGTCTCCGGGGATTTCTTCCACTATGCCGGCGATTTCAACGACCAGCAGATCCCGTTCTACTCGTATGCCAATGCGTTCGTCAAGCAGGGCGGCAGTTACAGCTGGGCCACTGACCTGGGCAGCGGATTCCTGGACTCCTACAGCTTTTATCTGTGCGGCAGCCCCTTCTTCTGGCTGAGCCTGCTGCTGCCTTCCCGCCTGACGCCCTGGTTCATGGTGCCCATGCTCTGCCTGAAATTTGCGGTGGCGGGCGGCGGCGCTTACCTGTGGATGCGCCGCTGGGTGCGAAAGGAGCCCTTCGCGGTGGTGGGGGCCTGCCTGTATGCGTTCTCCGGCTTCAGCGTGTACAACATCTTTTTCAACCATTTTCTGGATGTGGTGGCGCTGTTTCCCTATCTGCTGGCTTCGCTGGACGACGCCATGCTGGACGGCCGCCGGGGCCCCTTCTCCTTCTGGGTGGCCGTCAACCTGCTCAACAACTACTTTTTCTTCGCGGGGCAGGCGGTATTCCTGGTCATCTACTTTGTCTGCATGTGCGTGGGGCGACGCTACAGGCTTACCGCAAAACGCTTCGGCGCCATGGCCTGGCAGACGTTGCTGGGCTGTGCCATGGGCTTTTTGCTGGTATGGCCGGCGTGGCTGTCGCTGCGGCTGAATCCCCGCACCATCGACCCCTTCGACGGCTACGGCTACCTGGTTTACAACAAGGCGCAGCAGTACCTTGCCATTTTCTTCAGCGCCTTCCTTATGCCGGAGGCGCCCTACCTGACCGATCTGTTCAGCGAGGGGGTGCTCAAATGGACCAGCATGAGCGCCTACCTGCCGCTGGTGGGCATTGCGGGCGGTTTGGTCTACTGCCGCCGCCACCCGCGCAGCGCTTTCACGCACATTCTTAAATGCTGTGTGGTTTGCGCCTTTGTGCCGGTGCTCAACAGCATGTTCTACGCTTTCAATTCCAGCTACTATGCCCGCTGGTACTACATGCCGCTGCTGGTGCTGTGCGCCGCCACGGCTCAGACACTGGGCGACGACGCCGTGCCCGATGCCGAGTGGAAAAGCGCCGTGCGCTGCATGGGCCTGGTGGTGCTGGGCGCGGCGGCTTTCGCGCTGGTGCCCGCCACCGATGCGGACGGGAATTTCAAACTGGGCGTGGTGGACAATCAGCCCCGCTTCTGGGGCCTTTGGGCCATGACCATGCTGGGCGTGGTGCTGTTCGCCCTGATGCTGCATCAGTTCCGCGGCAGCTCCCGCTGGCCGTCGGCAATGCTGGCGGCGGTGCTGGCGTTCAGTTTCCTGTACGGCACGCTGCATCTGTCTTACACGAAATACGGCCAGTGGTACCATGACGCCGACTATGTGCAGCAGACCTGGCGCGAAGCGGATGCGTTGAACGCCGCCCTGGATGCACTGGACGGAAACGACGAAAGTTTTTACCGGATTGACGCCTACGAATGTTACAACAATATGGGGCTGTGGCTGGACCGCAGCTGCATCCAGTTCTTCAATTCCACTGTGTCGCCCTCCATTATGGAGTTCTACCCCACTGTGGGCGTTACGCGGGACGTAAATTCCAAGCCGAAACCGCTGCTGTACGCACTGCGCGGCCTGCTGGGCGTGCGCTACACGCTGGTTCCCACCGAAAAGGATGCCGACTGGCAGGAGGAAAACCTTGCCGGCTGGACGCTGTCGGGTCAGGCGGGCAGCTACAACATCTACGAAAACGAAAACTATGTCCCGCTGGGAACCGCCTACGACTACTACATCACCGCCGACCAGCTGGAGCATGTGGTCGAGACCGAACGCGGCAATGTGCTGATGAAGGCGCTGGTGCTTACCGAGGAGCAGATCGAAACGTACGGCGACTGCATCCGGCCGCTGCCCGAGGATCAGCTCAAGCGGCGCACCTACGCGGAGTATACCAACGATTGTGCCGCCCGGCGGGACAGCGCCGAGCGCACCGTCGTTGCCAACGACCACGGTTTTACCGCCGACGTTACGCTGACGGAGGAAAAGCTGGTGCTGTTCGCCGTGCCCTGGGACGAAGGGTTCTCGGTCACTGTCAACGGGCAGCCCGCCGTGCTGGAAAAAGTGGACAACGGTCTGTCAGCCGTTCGCCTGCCCGCAGGGCAAAGCCATGTGGAGTGCATCTACCATACCCCGGGGCTGAAGCTTTCCGCCGCCGTAACAGGCGCCGGCTGGGCCGTTTGGGTGGTGTATCTGGGCTGCCTGCACTTGAAAAAACAAAAAAAGAAAGAGGAAACCGCTGAATGAGCAAGGATCACGCACAACAGATTGCCCGGGAACTGAACCTGGACCTGAAATATGTAAAGGGCGCCATCGATCTGATCGACGAGGGCAACACCATTCCCTTCATCGCCCGTTACCGCAAGGAGGCCACCGGCTCGATGGACGACCAGGTGCTGCGCGGGCTGGGCGAACGGCTCGGTTACCTGCGCGGACTGGACGAGCGCAAGGAGGAGGTGGCCCGGGGCATTGCCGATCAGAACGCCATGACTCCCGCGCTGCAGCAGGCGCTGGACGACGCCAGAACGCTGGCCGAGGTGGAGGACCTCTACCGCCCTTACAAGCCCAAGCGCAAAACCCGTGCCGGCATCGCCAAAGCCAGGGGCCTTCAGCCGCTGGCGGACGCGATTTTTGCCCAGAGCGCCGGACTAGACCCGCAGGCGGAGGCCGAAAACTATCTGACCGGGGAAGTGCCGGACGCCGCCGCGGCGCTGGCCGGCGCGCGGGACATCATTGCCGAAAAAATCAGCGACGATGCAGCCTGCCGCGCCGAGCTTCGCCGGTTTTACCGCGCTTTCGGCCAGATTCGCAGCGTGAAGGCAAAGGAGGAGGACAGTGTCTACGCCCAGTATTACGACTACACCGAACCGCTGAGCAGGATCCCCGGCCACCGGGTGCTGGCGCTGGACCGGGGTGAGCGGGAAGGCTTTTTAAAGGTCAGCGTGCAGGTGGACACCGAGCGCGCCGGAGCCATCGTCAGCTGGATGTTTGCCCGCAAAAAGTCGGGCGGCGCCAGCGCGCTGGTGGTGGAGCAGGCCGCGCTGGACGCGTACAAGCGGCTGATCCATCCCAGCCTTGAGACCGAGCTGCGGGGGGAACTGTCCGACAAGGCGGCCGAGGGGGCGATCCAGGTATTTGGCGAGAACCTGCGCCAGCTGCTGATGCAGCCGCCCATCCGCGGCAAAGTGGCGATGGGTCTGGACCCCGGGTACCGCATGGGCTGCAAGGTAGCCGTTGTGGACGCCACCGGCAAGGTGCTGGACACCGCCGTGGTTTACCCGGTACCGGAATTCAAGCGGGTGCCCCAGGCCAAAGCGACCATCAAGACGCTGATTCTGCGCCACGGCGTGCAGATCATCGCCATCGGAAACGGCACGGCCGGGCGCGAGACCGAGCAGTTTGCCGCCGAAGTGCTGCGCGAACTGGCCGCCGAGCACGGAGTGCACCCGCAATATATGGTTGTCAGCGAGGCGGGCGCTTCGGTGTATTCCGCTTCCAGGCTGGCGGCGGAGGAATTCCCCCAATATGACGTCAATCTGCGCAGCGCGGTGTCCATTGCCCGCCGCCTGCAGGACCCACTGGCAGAGCTGGTCAAGATCGACCCCAAAGCGGTGGGTGTGGGCCAGTACCAGCACGATATGCCCCAGAAACGGCTGGATGAAATGCTGGACGGCGTGGTGGAAAGCTGTGTCAACACCGTCGGTGTGGATCTGAACACCGCTTCGGCGCCGCTGCTGCGCCGCGTGTCGGGGATCACCGCCGCCACCGCCAAAAACATTGTGGCCCGCCGTGAGAGCGAAGGCGCATTCACCAGCCGTGCGGAGCTGAAAAAGGTCAAGGGCCTTGGCCCCAAGGCATACCAGCAGTGCGCAGGCTTTCTGCGATTGCCGGGCGCGAAGAATCGGCTGGACGAGACGGCGGTTCACCCCGAAAGCTATCCCGCCGCCAAAGCATTACTGGAGGCCTGCGGCTATACCGCCGCCGATATCGGCACACCGGCCATCGCCGCGCTGGCGGACCGGGTCGAACGGATGGGCGAGGCGTCGCTGTGCGCCCGTCTGGGCGTGGGTGCGCCCACGCTGCACGACATTGTGGCCGAGCTTCTGCGCCCCGGCCGCGATGTGCGCGACAGTTTGCCCAAGCCGCTGCTGCGCAGCGACGTCATGCGGCTGGAGGACCTGAAACCCGGCATGGAACTGACCGGTACGGTGCGCAATGTCATCGACTTCGGCGCGTTTGTGGATGTGGGCGTGCACCAGGACGGTCTTGTCCACATCTCCCAGCTCAGTGACAAATTCGTCAAGCATCCCGGCGATGTATTAAAAGTGGGCGATGTGGTAAAAGTAAAAGTGCTGTCCGTCGACCCGGCCAAAAAGCGGATCTCGCTGACCATGAAGGGTGTGGCACAGGAGTGATTCTGTTCGCCGTAAAACGACAGATGTTTGCCAAAAGTCGTACTTTTATGGAGAAATGATGTGCCGGGCCGGTATGGCTTTACCGGTATTTTACACGGGAGAAACATCCCAAACAGGAAAATACCGTGCTTATTTCGAAAAATAGTGATGCTTAAAATGCAAAAAGTGTGAAGTGAACCGTTTCCAGTGCGAAATCCGGTTGTGAAACCGACAAAAAGACAAAATAGCTTATTGTGCCTTTTGTGCATCCCGATGAAAACCAAATGAAAAATTCTCCGCACAGCGCACAAAATGTTTTGGCGTGCTATAATGCGCTTGTAAGGTTGAAGCACAGCAGTGCGGCTGTGAGCCTTACAGTTTTACTAGAGGGATCGAATACGGAGGGAATTATTATGGTGAGACAAGTCAAGGTTTCCAACTTCGCAGAAGTGCAGGGGATCGTGTCTGCCGCCGCCAAGTGCTATAACGATGTCGGCGTGCACGATATGAAGGGCAGCATCGCGGATGCAAAAAGCATTCTTGGCATGATGAGCCTCGATTACAGCCACCCTGTCAAAATCGTTTGCGAAGATGAATGTGACCTGAACTGCGTGATGAACGCACTCAAACAGTAAAAAATCAAAGAAACCAATGCGAAGGCGGGGCGCCCATCCGGGCGCCCCGCCTTCGCATTGGTTTGCGGGCAAACAAAAATCCCCTGCCCGGGAAGGGCAGGGGAAAAACAGGCGGATTACAGCTCGCTGACAACTTCCTTGGTGTCGCGGGCGATCATCAGCTCCTCATTGGTGGCGATGACCAGCGTGCGGACACGGGCGCCCCAGGCGGTGATTTCGCAAACGTCGCCGTGCACGTTGTTGTTCTTGTCGGTGTCAATGCGAATGCCCAGCCAGTCCATGTGGTGGCAGATCTTGGCGCGGGCGGCGGCGTCGTGTTCGCCGATGCCGCCGGTGAACACGATGGCATCCAGACCGCCCATCGCGGCAATGTAGCTGCCCACGATCTTCTTGATCTGGTAGTTCAGCATGTCGCTGGCCAGCTGCGCGCGCTGGTTGCCGTTCTTGGCGGCTTCCTCCACGTCGCGCTTGTCGCTGGAAACGCCGGAAATGCCCAGCAGGCCAGACTTCTTGTTCAGGATCTCGTCCAGCTCATGGCCGGTGATGCCCAGCGTGTACTTCAGGTAGTTGACCACGGAGGGGTCCAGGTCGCCGCAGCGGGTGCCCATCATCAGGCCGGCCAGCGGGGTCATGCCCATGGAGGTATCCACGACCTTGCCCTGGTCCACAGCGGTGATCGAGGAACCGTTGCCCAGGTGGCAGGTGATGAGCTTCAGGCGGGTGATCGGCTCCTCCAGGTACTCGGCAGCCTTGTTGCTGACGTACTTGTGGCTGGTGCCGTGGAAACCGTAACGGCGAACGCCGTAATCGGTGTAATACTCATAGGGGATGGCATACATGTAAGCCTTGGGGGGCATGGTGCTGTGGAAGGCGGTGTCGAACACAGCAACATTGGGAATATTTTCGCCGAATACCTTCTTGGCGGCCTCGATGCCCAGAATGGCAGCGGGATTGTGCAGCGGGGCCAGAGGGCTCAGTTCGCGGATGGTGGCCACGACTTCGTCGGTGATCAGGCAGCTCTTCTTGAACTTTTCGCCGCCGTGCACCACACGGTGGCCGATGGCGTCGATGTCGCTGACGTCGTCAATGACTTTGCCGTCGCCGGTGGTCATCTTCTTCACAACCTCGGCGAACGCCTCGGTGTGGGTGGGGAAGATGGCGGGGAAAGTGGCCTTTTTGCCGTTGGCCTCGTGGGTGATCATGCTGCTCTCCATGCCGATGCGCTCGCACAGACCTTTGCACAGAACGCTCTCGTTATCCATGTCGATCAGCTGGTACTTCAGGCTGGAAGAACCGCAGTTGATAACCAGGACTTTCATTTTTTAAAATCCTCCTTCAAATTCGGGCCGCTGCCCGGTTTGCAATGCTTACAGATTCATTATATAATGGTGAAAAATTATTTTCAAGGCAAAAGGAGAGCAAAGCGCGTGGATTTTGTCGGTGTTGTCACAGAATACGATCCCTTTCACAGCGGACATGCCGCGCAGCTGGCCATGCTGCGCGAGCGGGGTGCAAAAAGGGTGGCGGTCTGCATGTCCTCCGGGCTGACCCAGCGGGGTGGGATCCCGATTCTGCCCGAGCCGGTCCGGACGCGTGCGGCGCTGGAATCGGGGGCCGACCTGGTAGTGGCGCTGCCGGCGCCCTACGCCTGCGCCGGGGCCGAAGCCTTTGCGCGGGCGGGCGTTGCGCTGCTGACGGCGCTGGGCTGCGACACGCTGGCGTTCGGCGCCGAAACGCCCGACGCTGCCGCGCTGCTGGACACCGCCGCCCTGCTGCGCGACGCGGCCTTTGCCCCGGCGCTCCGGCAGCAGCTGGCCGGAGGCGGTACGTTCGCATCCGCGCGCGCTGCCGCCGCCGAATCGCTCCGGCCCGGCGCAGGAGCGCTGCTGCGCACGCCCAACAACATTCTCGGCGTGGAGTACTGCAAAGCCATTCTGGAACTGAACAGCCCGATACGCCCACTGGCGCTGCCCCGTCTGCAGGCGGACCACAACAGTGCTGTTCCCGGCAGGAACATCGCCAGCGCCAGCTGGCTGCGCGCCGCCGTTGGGCGCGGCGGCATGGATGCGGCGGCCGGATATGTGCCGCCGCGGGCGCTGGAACTCTACCGTGCCGCCGCCGAAAGGGGAGAACTGGCCAACCCCAAAGCCTTCTCGGTGGCGGTGCTCGCCCGGTTGCGCGGGCAGACGGCCGCGCAGCTGGGGCATACCCGCGGCCTTTCCGAAGGATTGGAAAACCGCCTCTACGCCGCCGTACAACAGGCCGGTACGCTGGAAGAACTGTACGCGCTGCTCAAAACCAAGCGCTATCCCCACGCCCGGCTGCGGCGTCTCGCGGTGGATGCGGCGCTGGGGTACGACGGCACGCTTGCGCCGCTGCCGCCCTTTTTGCATGTACTGGGTGCGCGCCGCGATGCGCTGCCCCTTCTGGGGCAGGCGTCGCTGCCTGCCTCCACCTCGCTGGCCAAATTGCAGGCGCAAAGCGCCGAATCGGCCGCCGTGGCGGCGGCGTACACAAAAGCGGCGGATATTTCGGCACTTTGCCGCGTAAAACCCATGCCTGCGGGGCTTGCGTTCACCATCCGGCCGGTGGTATTATAAATATGGATGATTGGAGCAGCGGTTTGCACCCATGATGCACCGGTTTCTGCAAAAATCAATATCATTGAACAGAAGGAGAATGAATGTATGGCACTGCATGTAATGGACGAGGCCAACCACTGCCTTGGCTGCAAAAACCCACGCTGCCAGCAGGGCTGTCCGATCCACACCAACATTCCCGAAGTGATCCGCCTGCTGAAGGACAACAAGCTGGACGAGGCGGGGCGGATGCTGTTTGAGAATAACCCGCTTACCACTGTGTGCAGTCTGGTGTGCAATCACGAGAACCAGTGCGAGGGGCACTGCGTACGGGGCATCAAAGGCGCTCCGGTACATTTTTCCGTCATTGAAAACTATATCTCCTCTACCTATGCCAGCAAAATGACCCGCGGCCCTGCCACCCCCAACGGCAAGCGTGTGGCCATCATCGGTTCCGGCCCCGCCGGCCTCACCATCGCGGTGGTGCTGGCCCGTTACGGCTACGATGTCACCATTTTTGAATCCCACGACAAGATCGGCGGCGTGCTTCGCTATGGCATCCCCGAATTCCGTCTGCCCAAAAGCGTTCTGGACGACTTTGAGTACCGGCATCTGCGCCTGAAGGATATCAAGGTACGCCCCAACACCGACGTGGGCAAGGCCCTCAAGGTGGAGGATCTGTTCCGCGACGGCTACAAGGCCATCTTTATCGGTACCGGTGTGTGGCGTCCCAACGCGCTGCACATCAAGGGCGAAAGCCTGGGCCATGTGCACTTTGCCATCAATTATCTGCAAAACCCCGACGTGTATCACCTGGGCAACCGGGTGATCGTCATTGGCGCAGGCAACGCCGCCATGGATGTGGCCCGCACCGCCATGCGTCACGGCACCCGCCATGTGCAGTGCTTCTCCATCACCAAAAAGCTGGCGGCCAGCGACTATGAGGCAAGCTATGCCAAGCTGGAAGGCGTGGACTTTGTGTTCAACAAAAAGCCGGTGGAAATCACCGATAAGGGCGTGGTGTTCCGCGATGTGCTGGAAGGGGAGGACGGTACCCTCACCGAACAGCCCGGCACGGAGGTGCTGTACCCGGCGGACAGCGTGATTGTGTCCATCAGCCAGGGCGCCTGCACCACCATCACCGAGAGCACCAAAGGGTTGGAAACCAACCAGCGCGGCCTGTTTGTTACCGACGAAGTGGGCCGCACCAGCGTGCCCGGCATTTTTGCCAGCGGTGACGCCGTCAAGGGCGCGCGTACCGTGGTCGAGGCGGTGGCGTACAGCAAAAAGGTTGCCGAAGCCATGCATGCGTATATGCAGACCCTGCCCCCCGACCTGCCGGACGAGTATGCCAACGTACCCGTGGCAGAGACGGACGACGGAAACTGAGAAGATCCGGAGTGTTCCGTACCGGGAGCCGGCCCGCTTTTGCAGGCCGGCTCCCGCTTTTTTTGAAAAAAGGTGACGCAGACACGAAAAATGAGGAACCCTGCCAAAGAAAAAATCAAAAAAATTTAAAAAAGTGCTTGCATTTTTGAAAATTCCCTGTTATAATAAGCAAGCGCTGTTGAGAGAACGGCAGCGAAAACCGAATATGGGAGCTTTCCCGAGTGGCCAATGGGGACAGACTGTAAATCTGCTGCGTAACGCTTCGGTGGTTCGAATCCACCA